>NZ_JAAGPP010000048.1:0-54001 GCF_017104975.1 Burkholderia sp. Ac-20344 | reverse complement strand
GCGACTTGATACCAATTCCGCCGGCAAGATACTCGTCAACGATGCGTTGCTTGAACTGCTCGTTGTACTTCGTCATGAAAAACACCCCAAAGGTTGGACGGGTGTCCAACTTTTGGGGTGCAGTTCACAATGCGGGGCCTCTTTTGCGCGTGGGCAGCCGGTCGCGTGACGAGTGCGCTTCGAGGCATAATCGACGGTTGCCGCGCGCCGGCCGGCGCGCCCGAATCAGGACCGACCATGAACGCATCCGCTGCATCCCCGAGCGCCGCCGATCTCGACTGGCGCTGGAAATCCTTCGACGCGCTGACGGCGCGCGAAGTCTATTCGATCCTCGAGGCCCGCAGCGCCGTGTTCGTCGTCGAGCAGAACTGCGTGTATCGCGACATCGACGACGCGGACCAGGCCGCATGGCACCTGGCCGCCTTCGATCCGGCAGGCCGCGTGGCCGGCTATCTGCGCGTGCTGCTGCCCGATGCGCAAAACACCGACGTACGCATCGGCCGCGTGCTGACGACCGCCGCGTTTCGCGGCGCGGGCCTCGGCAACGGGTTGCTGTCGCGCGCGCTCGAGCATATCCGTGCGCAGTGGCCGGATACGCCGGTGAGCCTGCATGCGCAGGCCCACTTGCAGCGTTTTTACGGGGCATTCGGCTTCACGCCGAGTTCGGACGTGCACGACGAGGACGGCATCCCGCACGTGTGGATGAGCAGCGCACGCGCGTAATGCGCGCCGCGCCGCGCAGCAGTCAGTGTGCGGCGTGTACTACTGACGGCCGGTCCGCGCGCTGCGCGGCCCGTTCTTCGATCAGGCGGCCGCGGGCCGACAGCCGCAGCCAGTGCCGCAGCGCGATCAGCGCGCCGATCACGCTCATCATCGAGCCGGGAATCCACAGCAGCAGGCCGCCGATCTGCTGATCGCGCAGCGGGCTCAGCCACGTGAACGCGCGGCCGCAGATCGAATAGATCGGATACAGCTCGTGCGGCGTGAAGAAGATCAGCGCACCGAGCGCGATCTGCGGCGGGATCGCCGCGACGACGATCAGGATCCGGCGGCCCGGCGACAGCCGGGCGGGCGGCGCGGGACGCGGATCGACGACGAGCCACCAGAACAGCAACCCGTCGATCACCATGCTCCAGTTCATCACGCGATAGAGACGCCAGTCGAGCATCGCGATGAAGTGGATCGGCGACAGCAGCCAGAAATAGATCAGCCCGACGAACAGCACGACCGCGACGACGGGATGGAACACCACGTCGAGCGTTGCGCGCACGGGCGCCCACGCGAGCGCGGGGCGCACGAAACGCTGCCGCCAGCGAAACGGGATGCCCGCGCGAATCGCCGCGCCGGGATAGGACAGCGCGATGAAGAACGGCCCGAGGTGGTGCAGCACGAGGTGCTGCGCGCGATGCAGGAAGAACTCGTGCTCGAAGAAATAGTCGAGCCGCGTATGCAGCGCGATGTAGAGCGCCGTCAGCCCGAACCAGAACGAGAACTGCCGCAGCGGCGACACCTTCGCCTTCTTCACGCCGCGCGCGAACAGCACGGCAGCAGTCAGCACCGCGATCACCACGGTCGGCGACGGTTCCCACGGATCGAGCCAGTACAGGAGGGTCATCGCGCGTGCATCACTTCGCCTGGGCCGGCGATTTCACGGCGAACGGCGCATCGACCGTTTTGCCGTCGGAGAATTTCAGGCGCAGGTGCACGGTGTCGCCCGGCTTGATCGCGTGCTTCGGTTCCTCGAGCATGAAGTGGTAGCCGCCCGGCGCGATGTCGACCTTGCCGCGCGCGGGGATCGTCAGCTTGTCGACCATTTCCATCTTCTGCGTCGAGCCGTTCGAGACGGTCTGGTGCAGCATCGCCATTCCGTAGTCGGGGCTGTCGACGTCGACGAGGTCGACCGGCTTGTCGCTCGTGTTCACGAGCGTCACGTAGCCGCCGGCGGGCAGCTTGTTCGGCAGCCAGCGCACCCATGCGTTCTGTGCGGTGATCGCGCCGGCGGCATACGCGTGGGCGCCGGCGCACAGCGCGGCGAGGAGGGCGAGCGTCTTGAGTGTCGTCTTCGTTTTCATGTCGGGATGAATTCAGGTAGGGGTGGCGGTGTCGATGATCCGGCGCACATCGGCGGCGATGGCGTCGGGCGAGTCGCGGTCGGTCGCAAGCAGGCGGGCGCGGCCGCTCGCGTCGAAGATGTAGACGGCCGAGCTGTGCGTGACTTCGTAGCCGCCGGTCGGATCGCGCTTCTCCATCTGGTACGCGACGCGATAGCGCTTCGCGAGCGATTCGATCTGGCGGTCGGTGCCGGTCAGGCCGCGTGCATGCGCGGCGTCGAATGCGGCGACATACGACTGCATTGCCTGTGGCGTGTCGCGCGCAGGGTCGACCGACACGAACAGGATGCGCACGCCGTTTGCCTGCGGGCCGAGCTTCGCCAGCACTTCCATCAGTCGCGCCATCGTTTCGGGGCAGACATCGGGGCAGTGCGTGTAGCCGAAGTAGACGAGCGCAACCTGGCCGTGGAACGCATCGGCGTCGACGGGATGGCCGTCGCCGCCCGTCAGCGTGAACGACAGGTCGGGCAGATGGCCGGTAACGTTGGTCAGGTTCCAGCGCGGCTCGTCGTGCGTGCACGCGGCGAGCGCCAGGGCGGCGGCGAGGGCCGCGGCCGTGCGGATGAAGCGGGAGAGGCGCCGGTGCGGCGCGCGACGGGCAGACGACATCCTGGGGCTCGATCGGACGGAAAGGGGCCGGCTGCGCGGCGCCATGCGTCGCGCGGCAGGCGGTTGGGACTGTAGCGCAATTCGTGCGCCTGCGTCCTTTCGAAACCCGTACGCCGCAGGCGAGCGGGGCAATATGTCGCAGATGACGCGGGCGGCGGCGCGATGCCGGCGATGTACCGGTTTCGCCCATCTCGATGCGCAGGCGCGGTAAGATGCGCACAATTCCATTCGCGCAGTGGCGGCGCGGCGTTTGCCGGCCGACCCTCAGACTATCGAATCGATGCAATCCGTTCCGGCTTCCCTGTCCCTGACCGATACCGCGTTCTTCTTCGACTTCGACGGCACGCTCGTCGAACTGGCGCCGACGCCCGACGGCATTCATGTTCCGCCGTCGCTGCTGACGCTGCTCGACGAGTTGCAGCGCCGCTCGCACGGTGCGGTCGCGATCGTGTCCGGGCGCGGCATCGACAATCTCGACACGTTCCTGAAAATGCCGGGCCTGCCGATGGCCGGCCTGCACGGCGCGGAGCGCCGCGATGCGAACGGCGACACGCAGCGCATCGGCTTCAACGACGAACGCCTGCTGCGCATCGAGCGCGAGCTGGCGGCCGTCGTCGACCGTCATCCGGGCATGCTGCTCGAAATCAAGGGCGCGGCCGTCGCGCTGCACTACCGCAACGCGCCCGAGCGCGAGGCGGCTGCGCGCGCGGCCACCGAGCGCCTCGTCGCCGACTATGCCGATGCGTATGTGCTGCAGCCCGGCAAGATGGTGTTCGAGATCAAGCCGAAGGGCGTCGACAAGGGCCGCGCGCTCGCGGCGTTCCTCGACGAGCCGCCGTTCGCGGGCCGCTTGCCGCTGTTCGCGGGCGACGACCTGACCGACGAGAAGGGCTTCGCGGTGGTCAACGCGCGTGGCGGCCTGTCGATCAAGGTCGGCGCGGGCGAGACGTCTGCCCGCATGCGGCTCGATTCGGTCGACGCGCTGCATGAGCAGATCGCGCGCTGGCTCGGTGCGGAGCAGCCGGACGCATGAGTCGCCTCATCATCGTTTCAAACCGCGTCGCGCCGATTTCGGAAGGCGAGCCGGCGGCGGGCGGCCTCGCGATCGGCGTCTACGATGCGCTGAAGGAGACGGGCGGCATGTGGTTCGGCTGGAGCGGCGAAGTCGTCGCGTCCGGCGCGCCGCAGATCCGCGTCGAGGAGCACGGGCCGGTCACGTTCGCGACCATCGGCCTGTCGCGGCGCGACTACGACCAGTATTACCGCGGTTTCTCGAACGCGACGCTGTGGCCCGCGTTTCACTACCGCACCGACCTGATCCAGTACGACCGTCACGAGTTCGAAGGCTACAGCCGCGTGAACGTGTGGCTCGCCCAGCAGCTCGTGCCGCTGCTGCAGGACGACGACGTGATCTGGGTGCACGACTATCACCTGATCCCGTTCGCGCGGGCACTGCGCGCGGCCGGCGTGAAGAACCGCATCGGCTTCTTCCTGCACATTCCGTTTCCCGCCGCGCAGGTGCTCGTCAACGTGCCGCCGCATCGCGATCTCGTCGAGTCGCTGTGCGCGTTCGACCTGCTCGGGTTCCAGACCGAACCCGACCTGCGCGCGTTCTGCGACTACGTCGAATCCGAGGCAGACGGCGCGATCGAGCGCGACGGCCATCTGGTGACGGTGCGCGCGTTCGGCCGGACGCTGCGCGCGGCCGCGTATCCGATCGGCGTACATCCGGACGAGATCGCGGCGCTCGCGCAGGCCGGCGAGCACGGCAAGGCGGTGCGCACGCTCGCGACGTCGCTGCGCGGCCGCAAGCTGATCATGAGCGTTGACCGGCTCGATTACTCGAAGGGGCTCGTCGAGCGCTTCCGCGCGTTCGAGAAGCTGCTCGAGCACGAGCCGTCGCATCGCAATCGCGTGTCGTTCCTGCAGATCGCGCCGTCGACCCGCGCGGAGCTGCGTGCATACCAGGACATCCGCCTGCAACTCGAAGGGGAGTCGGGGCGCATCAACGGACGCTTCGCCGAACTCGACTGGGCGCCGATCCTCTATATCCATCGCCAGTACGACCGCCAGCTGCTCGCTGCGCTGTACCGGCTCGCGCGGGTCGGCTACGTGACGCCGCTGCGCGACGGGATGAACCTCGTCGCGAAGGAGTACGTGTCCGCGCAGAATCCGGACGATCCGGGCGTGCTCGTGCTGTCACGCTTCGCGGGCGCGGCGCGCGAGCTGACGGGGGCGCTGATCGTCAATCCGATCGATATCGACGGGATGGCCGATGCGTTGTCGCAGGCGCTGACGATGCCGCTCGCCGAGCGGCGTGCACGTTATGCGGACATGATCGCGCAGCTTCGGGAGAACAACGTGTCGGTGTGGCGCGACAACTTCCTGCGCGATCTGCAGCACGCGTAACCGGCGGTTTCCCGTGCAATAAAAAAGCCGCAGTGCGCGAAGCGCTGCGGCTTTTTTGTCGGCCGCCGGCCGGTTCGCGTCAGGCTACGCGTTCGCCGGTCGGCGTGCTGCCGTCGGGGGCCGGGTGATGGCGACCGTGCTGTTTCGCGAGCAGGTCGCGGTACAGGCCCGGGCGGTTGCGCAGCACCTCGGGCGAGCCATCGTCGATCACCTTGCCGTTGCTCATCACGATGATCCGGTCGAAGTTGCGCAGCGTCGACAGGCGGTGCGCGATCGCGATCACCGTGCGGCCGACCATCAGGCGGTCGAGCGCGCTCTGGATCGCTTCCTCGGATGCGCTGTCGAGCGCGGACGTCGCCTCGTCGAGCAGCAGGATCGGCGCGTCCTTCAGGATCGCGCGCGCGATCGCGATGCGCTGGCGCTGGCCGCCCGACAGCTTGACGCCGCGGTCGCCGACGATCGTGTCATAGCCTTCCGGCATCGCTTCGATGAACTCCGCGCAGCGGGCGTCGCGTGCGGCTGCGAGCACTTCGTCGCGGGTCGCTTCGGGGCGGCCGTAAGCGATGTTGTCGTAGATCGTCCGGTGCAGCAGCGAGATGTCCTGCGGTACGAGCGCGATCGCATGGCGCAGGCTGTCCTGCGTGATCGTCTTCACGTCCTGGCCGTCGACCTGCACGGCGCCGTCCTGCGTGTCGTAGAAGCGTTGCAGCAGCGCGAGCACGGTCGACTTGCCGGCGCCCGACTTGCCGATCAGGCCGACGCGCTGGCCCGGCTCGATATGGAGGTCGAAGTGGTCGAGGATCGCACGGCGGTGCGGATACGCGAACGTCACGCGCTCGAAGTCGACGCGGCCGCCCTTGGCCGACAGCGGCTGTGCGTCGGAGTGGTCCGGCATCCCGTGCGGTTCGAGCAGCGTCTTGACCGCTTCGGACAGGCGCGCGATGTGCTGCGTGACGTCGACGAGCGCGACCGCGAGATCGCGCGTGCCGTGCAGGATCGTGAAGCCGAGCGAGCTGACGAGCACGATGTCGCCCGACGTCGCGCGGCCCTGGTCCCACAGCCACAGCGCCCAGCCGAGCAGGCCGGCGGACAGCATCGCGGTGATCACCGCGTGCAGCAGGCGCAGCTTCTCGAGATAGAGCAGGCTCTGCTGGCGCGCATCCATCTCGGCCTTGACCGTCGCGCCGAAGCGCTTCTGTTCGCGCAGCGTCATCCCGAACGCGCGCACGAGGCCCATGTTGCCGATCACGTCGACGAGCTCGCCGTCGACCGCAGCGGCCTTCGCCGCGAACGCGTGGTGGCGGGCCGAGCCGCGCCCGGCGAGCTTGAACAGGATGACGGACAGCACGGCCGAACAGCCGAGCAGGCCGGCCGCCATCATCGGATTGACGACGATGATCATCAGGATCGCGCCCATCACCGCGATACACGGCGGCAGCACGTTCCACGCCATCGTGTTCTCCGACGTGTAGACCGCGTTCGACGTGGCCGTGATGCGGCTCGCGAGCGTGCCCGGCTGCTTTTCGGCGTAGTAGGTGGGCGAATGGCCGATCAGGTACTGGAACAGGTCGCGCCGCAGGTCGCCGGTGACCGCGACGAACGTGTGCGCGGCGAACCAGCCGCCGACGCGCCACAACAGGTTGTCGGCGGCGATCAGCCCGACGAGCAGCGCGAATGCGCTCCACAGCGGGCCGGGGTGATGCCGCCCGGTCGCCAGCACGTCGATCAGGTGCTTGATCGCGTATTGCGAACCGAGCGCGCAGCCGACGGCGGCCAGCACGCTGCAGAGCACGACCAGGTGGGCGACTGGGTGAAGGCGGATGTAGCGGAACAGGAACGCGATCGGCCGGTGCGCGTAGCTCGACAGCTTCGCGTTGTGGGCGTTGCGCTGGGCAGGGGTGAGATATTCCAAAATATGCGTGCGGTGATTCGGTGATTGAGCGTGTCGGCTGGATCGCATGCCGGCGTTCGCCCGGACTGAATAATCCGGCATTGTAAACAAGGCCGTGCGCTGCGCTGCGCGAATCTTGACTGGGTCAGCGGCTCGCGAACGATTTTGAGATAAAATCCGGCATCCCGTCCTGCCTCATGTGCCGGAATCACGCTGCCGGCAGTCACGGGTGCAAGGAACGCCAAAAGGGCCTTCCACTCTAGAACGGACACCCAAGTCCGCGGGTTGCAAAGTGTTGCGCCTTTGTAACAAAGTAAAGTGTTTGAAATGTTGTGCGCCGTATCGGGATTAACCCTAGATAATCGGCTCCGGGTTCGATTCCAGGTTTTTTTACGAACCCCTGTCAACGGGTCTTCGTTTCAAACGTTCTATGCCTGTCGCGTCGCCGACGCTCCTTGAACAGCGCGGGTTTGACGCCCCCGGCAGGCTGATTCGTCCGATTTTCGGACGACATGCATCCAGCCCGGATCGCCGGCAGGTTGCCGACCCATACCTGGTTTTTAGCTGATTTTTTAGGAGTTACGCATGCGAATCGCCCAAATCGCTCCGTTGCACGAAGCGGTGCCCCCGAAACTGTACGGTGGTACCGAGCGAGTGGTGTCCTACCTCACCGAAGCACTTGTCGAGATGGGGCATGACGTCACGCTCTTCGCGAGCGGCGATTCGCAAACTTCCGCGAAGCTCGAAGCGTGCTGGCCGCAGGCGCTGCGCCTCGACCCGACGATCCGCGACGTGATGGCCCCGCATATGCTGCTCCTCGAGCAGGTGCGCCGCCGTGCGGAAGAGTTCGATGTCCTGCACTGCCACATCGACTACTACCCGTTCTCGCTGTTCTCGCGCCAGCCGGTCCCGCATCTGACGACGATGCACGGCCGTCTCGACCTGCCGGAACTGCAGCCGATCTTCAACGCGTTCAGCGACGTGCCGGTCGTGTCGATCTCCGACAATCAGCGCATCCCGCTGCCGCAGGCGAACTGGCTGTCGACCGTCTACCACGGCCTGCCGGAAAACCTGCTGACGCCGATCCCGAACGTGAAGCCGAGCTACCTCGCGTTCCTCGGCCGCATCTCGCCGGAGAAGCGCGTCGACACGGCGATCCGCATCGCCGAGCAGGCCGGCCTGCCGATCAAGATCGCCGCGAAGCTCGACAAGGCTGACCGCGCGTACTACGAAGAGAAGATCAAGCCGCTGTTCGCGCTGCCGCACGTCGAGTACATCGGCGAAATCAGCGAGTCCGAAAAGACCGAATTCCTGGGCAACGCGCACGCGCTGCTGTTCCCGATCGACTGGCCGGAGCCCTTCGGCCTGGTGATGATCGAGGCGATGGCATGCGGCACGCCGGTGATCGCGTTCAAGCGCGGCTCGGTGCCGGAAGTGATCGACAACGGCGTGTCGGGCTTCGTCGTCGAAGACGAACTGTCGGCTGTCGCCGCGCTCAAGCGCCTCGATACGCTGCCGCGCGAGAAGGTCCGCGCTGCGTTCGAAGCCCGCTTCTCGTCGAAGGTGATGGCGCAGAACTATGTGAAGGGCTACGAGGAACTGCTGCGCCAGAAGCGTCGCACGGTGCTCCGCGAAGTCAACGCAAGCTGATTGCGGGCCGCCGCCGCGCTGCGGCGTGCGGCTTGCCATCGACGCCCCGTCCGGGTTCCCGGCGGGGCGTTGTCACATCCGCGGCGCGAATCTGTTGTATTCTCGCCGCGCCCGACGCCGCGAACGGCCCCCGAAGCGGCCCCGCATGGCATCCGGCCATCTGTCCAGACGGTAATGTCCCTATAATGGCCGTGCCGTGAAATCCGGCCCCGCACGAATATCCAGAGGAGAGCAGTCTTGGCGAGAACGAAATCCACGCGCGCAGCGCCGGCCCCCGGCGCCGGTGTGATCTTCGCGTTGCGTGCGATCGGTCTCGTGCTGCTCGCGCGCTGGCTGTTCTCGATGTCCCAGATGGGCTATCGCGCGTCGCTGTCGGCGATGGTGTCGTCGCCCTGGGCGTTCGTCTACCTCCTGCTGATCTTCCTGCTGCTCGCGCTGCCGGGCGCCGTCGCGCGCGCCGAACGTCCGTTTCATCCGCTGCCGCAGTGGCTGCGTCAGGCGTTGCGCGTCTTCGCGCTGATCGGTTTCCTGTTCGCGATCTGGTCGATTGGCATGTTCGTCTGGGCGGACGGCTGGCGCCTCGCGCTGCATGCGGTGACGGCGACCAACGGCTGGCTCGTCGCTGCGCCGGCGCTTTATGCGGCGATCGTCTGGATCTGCCGTCCGCGGCCGCTGTGGCGGACCAACGTGGCCGCGCGCCGCTTCGCGGTCGGCCGTTATGCGATTTCGCTCGACGTGCTGACGCGCACCGCGATTGTCTGGATGGAAAGCCGCAAGGTCGGCCAGTACGACGCACGCGAACTGTCGGTGCGCTGGCCCGGCCGGGCTGCGCGTGCCGCAGGCGAGGGGGCGACGGATGGGCAGCCGGCCATCGTGCCGCCGCGCCGCGGCGGCCTGTTCAATCGACCCAAGGTTGAACTGCTGTGGGATTCGCCGGCGGCCGTCGGCCATAACCGGCAGATCGTCATGCGCGCGCCGCTCGCGACCGAAGGCGACCGCGTCGCGGTGCTCGCGCTGGACGCCGCGCTCAAACAGATCGTCTGACAAGTCCCGCGCACGGCGTGCGGGCGACAAGGAGGCATGATGATCGTCCGCTGGTTGCTGGCTGCCATTCACCTGAGTGCGTTCGGCGTCGCGTTTGCCGCGATCGCGGCGCGTAACCGCGCGTTGCGCCGGCTGATTGCGTCGGCGCAGGCGGCCGACCTGCCCGGTGTATTCAAGGCCGACGCCGCTTGGGGGCTGTCGGCGCTCGTGCTGATCGTGACGGGCCTGATGCGCGCGTTCGGCGGTTTCGAGAAAGGCTCCGCCTACTATCTGCACGAACCGCTCTTTCACCTGAAGATGACTGCGCTCGTGCTGATCCTGCTGCTCGAGGTCGTGCCGATGCTCGGGCTGATCCGGTGGCGCGTCGCCGCTCGTCAGCAGCAGATGCCCGATCTCGGCCGTGCGCGCACCTATGTACGGATCGGCCATTGGCAGGCGGTGCTGGTGATTGTCATCGTATTCGCCGCGTCAGGGATGGCGCGGGGGATTGGGCTGGCCGGGTAGGGGCGGCCGGCCAGGCTCGCCATCGCCACCATCCGGATCCCGTTCGACCCGCGTAGCGTCTTCCTCCAGGCACGCACCCGCCCGGCCGCGGGCCGCGCCACTTCTCCCGATCCCGGCTCGACCGGGCGATCCTGCCGCCCGGTCCGTCCCGTGGTCAGCGCACGAGGCAGGGGCGCTTGTTGTTGAAGCTCCACCCCGGAATCAGGTACTGCATCGCCGCCGCGTCGTCGCGGGCGCCGAGGCCGTGCTGCTTGTACAGCTCGTGCGCGACCGCGACGGCATCCATGTCGATATCGATGCCGAGGCCCGGCCGCTTCGGCACTTCCACCAGCCCGTTCTCGATCTTCAGCGGCTCGCGCGTCAGCCGCTCGCCGTCCTGCCAGATCCAGTGCGTGTCGATCGCGGTGACCTGGCCCGGCGCGGCGGCCGCGACGTGCGTGAACATCGCGAGCGACACGTCGAAGTGGTTGTTCGAATGCGAGCCCCACGTGAGGCCCCAGTCGCGGCACATCTGCGCGACGCGCACCGATCCCTGCATCGTCCAGAAGTGCGGATCGGCGAGCGGGATGTCGACGGCCTGCAACTGCACCGCGTGACCCATTTGCCGCCAGTCGGTCGCAATCATGTTGGTGGCCGTCGGCAGCCCCGTCGCGCGGCGGAATTCGGCCATCACCTCGCGGCCCGAGTAGCCGTTCTCCGCACCGCACGGATCTTCCGCGTAGGCGAGCACGTGATGCTGGTCGCGGCACAGCCGCACGGCCTCGTCGAGCGACCACGCGCCGTTCGGGTCGAGCGTCACGCGCGCGTCGGGGAAGCGCTCGGCGAGCGCCGTCACGGCCTCGATCTCGCTCGCGCCTTCGAATACGCCGCCTTTCAGCTTGAAGTCGTTGAAGCCGTAGCGCGCATGCGCGGCCTCGGCGAGCCGCACGACGGCCTCGGGCGTCAGCGCGGCTTCGTCGCGCACGCGCGTCCAGTCGTCGGTCGCGCCGCGGCCGTCGCGGTAGGCGAGCGCGGTCTTCGTGCGGTCGCCGACGTAGAACAGGTAGCCGAGCATTTCGACGCGTTCGCGCTGCTGGCCTTCGCCGAGCAGTGCGGCGACCGGCACGCCGAGATGCTGGCCGAGCAGGTCGAGCAGCGCAGCCTCGAGCGCGGTGACCGCATGGATCGTCGTGCGCAGGTCGAAGGTTTGCAGCCCGCGGCCGCTCGCGTCGCGGTCGGCGAAGGTGCGCCGCACGTCGTTGAGCACCGCGTGGTAATTGCCGACCGGCTGGCCGACGACGAGCGCGCGCGCATCGTCGAGCGTGCGGCGGATGCTTTCGCCGCCGGGCACTTCGCCGACGCCGGTCCGGCCCGCGCTGTCCTTCAGGATCACGAGGTTGCGGGTGAAGAATGGGCCGTGTGCGCCGCTCAGGTTGAGCAGCATGCTGTCGTGGCCGGCGACCGGAATCGCTTGCAGGTCGACGATGCGCGGCGTGTCGTGGGAGGGCGAGGCAGTGACGGCGTTCATGAGCGGCGATGGCGAAAGGGTGGGCAATGCCGTGCGGCAAAAGCTTTGCCGCGCGCGGCGGGAGGTGCGATCATTCGACAACCGACGTGCGCGGCGCGCAAGCCCCGCAAGTCGACGCAACCCGAAACGGGGTGGGAGCGACAACCTGACCAGCGGAGCGCAGAACGCGAATGCTGGCTGATCGTAAGGCATGGGACCAGGCGGCGCTGGAATGCCCGCTTGAGTCGACAGGAGATCCACATTTCGATCATCAGTCGTCGGATGACTTGTGACGCAGTATAATGAATCATCGGCTTTCGCTCAAACCCCGCGTAAACCCTCGGCTCACATTACGATCATTCAAAAAGGAACCGGCCTCATGTCCGTGCCTACGCTTCCCGCAGCGCCGCGCCGTCGCGCACGCAGCCTCGCACAAGATGTCGTCGACGCGCTGACCGCGCAGATCGAAAACGGCACGCTGCGTCCCGGCGACAAGCTGCCGACCGAAACCGAAGTCATGGCGGCGCAGGGCGTGAGCCGTACGGTCGTGCGCGAGGCGATCTCGCGGATGCAGGCGAGCGGCCTCATCGAGACGCGCCACGGCATCGGCAGCTTCGTGCTGGAGCCGTCGCGCCGCCAGACGCTCGGCATCGACCCGGCGACGATCACGACGCTGCGCGACGTGCTCGCGGTGCTGGAGCTGCGCATCAGCCTCGAGAGCGAATGCGCGAGCCTTGCTGCGCAGCGCGCGAACGACACCGACCTGGCCGCGCTGCGGCGCGCGCTCGACGCGATCGCATCGGGGGCGGGCGGCGGCCGCGACACGGCGCAGCTCGACTTCCAGTTCCACCTGCAGATCGCGCAGTCCACCGGCAACCGCTATTTCGTCGACATCATGACGCAGCTCGGCACGTCGATCATCCCGCGCACGCGCGTGAATTCGGCCCGCTTTGCCGGCGACGATCTCGAGCGGTATGTCGGCCGGCTGAACCACGAGCACGAGGATATCTACGAGGCGATTGCGCGCCACGACCCGGAGGCCGCACGCGCCGCGATGCGCACGCACCTCACCAACAGCCGCGAGCGTCTGCGCCGCGCGCACGAGGCGGCCGAGGCCGAGCGCGACACGCAGGCCAGCTGACGCGCCGGGCGGCGCGGCCCGCCGTGCCGCCTGCCCGGTCGAACCGCATCAACATCAGTCGTCATACGAGATCGGATATCCCCTCATCGATCACCGGGGCCGGGCGGCGTTTCCGCCGCCGGCCGCCGACACCGCCGATCAGCCTCCCTTCGTCGTGATCGTCTTCCACGTGCCGCTCTTCACCTGGTACAGCGTCGACATCCCGCTCTTCAGCGAGCCGTCGTTCGCGAACGAGATGCGGCCGGTGACGCCTTCGAAATCGATCTTCTTCAGCGCCGTGCGATAGACCTTCGGGTCGATCGAGCCGGCTGCCTGCATCGCCTTGATCGCCGCCCAGGCCGCGTCGTAGCCGAACTGCGCGTACGACAGCACGTCGACGCCGAAGCGCTTCTTGAAGCGCTGTTCGAAGTCCTTCCCTTGCGGCAGCTCGTCGAGCGGCCGGCCGTATTCCCACGCCATCGCGCCTTCGGCGGCCGGGCCCGCGATCTTGATGAACTCGTTGTCCTTCACGCCGCCGCCGCCGACGAACTGCGCGTTCAGCCCGAGCTGGCGCATCTGCTTGATGAAGTTCGCGGCGAGCGAATCGAGGCCGCCGAAGAAGATCAGGTCGGGATTCTTGGCCTTCAGGCTCGTGATCTGTGCGCGGAAATCGACCGCCTGGTTGCTGGTGAATTCGCGGCCGATGAGGTTGCCGCCCGCGGCCTTCACGGCCTTCTCGAACTCGTCGGCCTCGCCCTGGCCGAACGCGGTGCGGTCGTCGATGATCGCGATGCGCTTCGCCTTCGTCACGTCGACCGCGTACTTGCCCGCGTTGCCGGCGTTCTGGCCGTCGGTCGCGATCACCATGAACATGTTCGCAAGTCCGCGCGCCGTGAGCGTCGGGTTGGTCGCGGCCGGATCGATCACCGGGATGCCCGCCTTGTCGTAGACGACCGAGGCCGGAATCGTCGTCCCCGAGTTGAAGTGGCCGACCACGACCGACACGTTCTGGTCGACGAGCGCCTGCGCGGCCTGCACGCCGATGCGCGGGTCGGCCTGGTCGTCCTGCACGACGAGGTTGAAGTGCACGGGCTTGCCGGCGATCTGCACCTTCTGCGCGGCGGCATCGTCGAGCGCGAGCTGCACGCCGTTCTGCAGGTCCTTGCCGTAGCCGGCGTTCACGCCCGTGAGCGGCGCGGCGAAACCGACCTTCACGTCGGTCGTATCGGCGGCCTGGGCCGCTTGTTGCGAGAGGAGGGCAAGCGCGGATGCAATCGACACCGACAACAGGGAATGACGGAATTTCATGTTGTTCCTCTTGTTCGATACCTGCGAGTGAGTACCGCACACGCTCGGGCGGGCCGGACGCGTGCGACGGGCGGGCGGTTCGACCGCTTCTCGGAATCGGGCGGGGAGGTCGGCATCGTGATCCTCGGAAGAATCTCCCGTCAGGCTCGGCGAAGAGCCCCGATCGCCTCGATATATAGGTCGCCGATATGCCCGGGTCTTGGCAATTTGCCGCGCATTCGGTGCGGATTTGCGCATAGCTTCCGCGCGGGCGGGGGCAGCCGGTATCGGGAGTTTCCCGTCGCGGGCGGAGAGGCAGGAAGGCAGGAAGGCGGCGCGGCCCGCCGGGGCCGCGCCGCGCACTGGACGCCGTCAGTCGGACAGCGCGTCCGATGCGGCTTCGGCATCGTCGTGCGACGCGTGCGTGCGGATCATCGGATCGCTGGTGCTCGGGCGGCCCGTCTCGACGTGGCCCGCGAAGCGGCGCAGGAAGCCGAGCAGCCGGCCGTCGCTGACGGTCAGGTCGTACCAGCCGTGGCTGCCGCGCAGATCCCAGTAGTCGTCGATCTGCTGGCCCGGCGCGAGGTCGAACGTGCGCGCGCGGCCGTGGCCGTACGCATTCGTGACCTTGAGCCGCACGGCCTTGTGGCCGCGGTTCATCAGGCGCAACGTGATGTTGCCGTTCGCGACGTCGTAGCCGTAGATCACCTCGGGGTTCACGTTCGCGCTGCCGATGCCGGTCGCGAACGGGCCGCGGAAATGGCAGTAGAAGCCGTTCGGGCCGTACACGTCGAGGTCGTACAGGCCGAGCGACGCCGCGGCGCTCCACGTGTCGGCGATCCGCTTGCCGGCTTCGACCGTGTACGCCCACGGGCCGTCGACGCGATTGCGCGACTGCACCTGGAACGCCGCGCCTGCCCGGCCCGTGTTCGCGAAGGTCAGCCGGAACAGGCCGCTCACCGATTCGACGCGGCCGTGCACGAACAGCTCGTACGGCAGCGCGCGCGCCGGCCGCAGCCCGGCCTCCTGCTTCGGCAGCTTCTGCAGCACCGGCGGTACGGGAATGTAGTCGGGATGGCGCAGGCGGTCGGGCGGCGCGTAGCCGCTCGTGTCCGGCAGCGTCGGCCAGCCGGCGTCGGCCGTCGCGAAATCGAACGCGGCGGTCAGGTCGCCGCACACGGTGCGACGCCACGGCGACACGTTGCCGGCCTTGACCGGATACTGCGCGCCGAAACGCGCCTCGATGAATTGCAGCAGCGACGTGTGATCGTAGGTCTGCGAGCAGACCCAGCCCCCCTTCGTCCACGGCGACACGACGAGCATCGGCACGCGCGGCCCGAGCCCGTACGGGCCGGCCATGTGCGATGCGTCGCCGGGGAATACCTCGTTGGTCGTCGCGACCGTCGACAGCCCGTTGTCGCGCGACTGCGGCGCGAACGGCGGCTGCACGTGGTCGAAGAAGCCGTCGTTTTCGTCGTACGTGATGAAGAGCGCGGTCTTGCTCCACACCTCCGGATTCAACACGAGCGCCTTCAGCACCTGCTCGATGTACCACGCGCCGTAGTTCGCCGGCCAGTTCGGATGCTCGGAATATGCTTCCGGCGCGCAGATCCACGACACCTGCGGCAGCGTGCCGTTCTTCACGTCCTGCTGCAGCACGTCGAACAGCGTGCCGCCCGCGCTGATGTTGGTGCCGGTGCGCGCCTTGTCGTACAGCGGCGTGCCGGGCAGCGCCGTGCGGTACTGGTTGAAGTAGAGCAGCGAGTTGTCGCCGTAGTTGCCGATGTACGGGTTTTGCGTCCAGCCCCACGAGCCGTTCGCGTCGAGCCCCGTGCCGACGTCCTGGTAGATCTTCCACGACACGCCGGCCTGTTCGAGCACTTCCGGATAGGTCGTCCAGCCGTAGCCCTTTTCCTCGTTGCCGAGCACCGGGCCGCCGCCCGTGCCGTCGTTGCCGACGTAGCCCGTCCACATGTAGTAGCGGTTCGGGTCGGTCGAGCTCGGGATCGCGCAGTGGTACGCGTCGCAGATCGTGAACGCGTCGGCGAGCTGGTAGTGGAACGGGATGTCGTCGCGTTTCAGGTACGCCATCGTCGTGGTGCCCTTGTTCGGCACCCACTGGTCGTAGCGTCCCTTGTTCCATGCCGCGTGCATGTCCTGCCAGCCGTGCGGCAGGTCCTGCAGGAACTGCAGGCCGAGCTTGTCCGCGCCGGGATGGAACGGCAGCAGCTCGGCCGGGCCGACCGGCTGGTGGAACACCGACTTGCCGTTCGCGAGGCGCAGCGGGCGCGGATCACCGAAGCCGCGGACACCGCGCATCGTGCCGAAGTAGTGGTCGAACGAGCGGTTCTCCTGCATCAGGATCACGATGTGTTCGATATCGCGGAGGGTGCCGGTGCGGCGGTTCGCGGGAATCGCAAGCGCATCGCGAATCACGGGCGGGAACAGGTTCAGCGCGGCGGCGCCGGCGGTGCCGGCAGCGACGCGCAGGAAATCACGACGGTTCGATCGGGTCATGGTCGTTATCGTGCGGTAAAGGGGGGAGCCAATTGGCGGGACTTGCTGGAAGGGCGCGCCCGGGGCGCAGGATGCGGCTGCGCCGGGTCGTGCCGCCGCGAGCATAGCGAGGAATCGGTGTCATTCATGTGAAGTCCGGAAACGTTTGCATCCGCATCGCAGCGATTTCGAAGCGGCGACGGGATACATATCGACGGCGGTCGCGGTGCGGCAAGGGTGGAGCGGAACAGCGATGCGGCGCGGGATGCACGCCGGTGAAGCGAAAGGCGATGCCGGTGCGTCAGGCGTCCGTCACCCACGCGCCGAACCATTCGCTCGGGCGTGCGATTTCGTCTTGCGCGGCGACGAGTTCGAGCTCGTAGCGGCGCGCATCGTAGGTGGCCTTCACGACCGCATGCACGGCCGCGAGCGTGTGCTCGAACGCGGCGCGCACGGAGTCGCCGCGCAGCCGGCATGCGACGAAGATCGCGCTGGTCAGGTCGCCGACGCCGACCGGATGGCGTGGAAACGCGTACAGCGGGCGCTGGCCGATCCACGCTTCGGTTTCGGTGACCGCGAGCATGTTGAAACGGTCGGCCGGGCTGTTGCGGTCGTGCAGGTGCTTGACGAGGATGATCTGCGGGCCGCGGCGGATCAGCGCGCGGCAGGCGTCGACGGCTTCGGCGACGGACTCGATGCGCCGCCCGGCGAGCTTCTGCAGTTCGGTGTGGTTCGGCGACATGCCGTCCGCGAGCGCCGGCATCTCCTGGACGATGAATTCCTCGACGCCGGGTTCGGGCCGGATGCCGCCCGTCTGCCCCATCGCCGGATCGCAGAAGTACCACGCGTTCGGGTTCATCGCCTTCACCGAGCGGACGATCTCGACGGCCGCACGCGCCTGCGGCGGCGAACCGAGGAAACCGGACAGCACGGCGTCGCAGCGCTTGAGCGCGCCGATCGCGGCGATGCCGTCGACGAGCTGCTCCATCTTCGCGGCATCGATCGCGCTGCCGGCCCAGTGGCCGTACTGCATGTGATTCGACAACTGGACGGTATTGAGCGGCCAGACGTTGACGCCGAGGCGCTGCATCGGGAACACGGCCGCACTATTGCCGGCATGGCCGTAGATGACGTGCGACTGAATGCTGAGGACGTTTTTCATGGGAATCGCCTGCACGCGTTTCAGGGTCACGTCACACGATACCCGAGTTCGTCGCGCGCGCGGAAGTCGCACAGCCCCGGGGTGTTGCGCGCCGTCGTCAGCGCGACCGCGTAGAATCGCGGGGCGCGAGGCGGCCCGGCTGCCCGCGTGCGTCTCCAATCACCGTGATCGCCATGCTTTCGATTCGCAAGATGTTGTTTGCCGCGCGCGCCGCCGTGCTCGGCGTGGGCATCGCCGCCGCGTGCGCCATGCCTGCCATGGCGGCCACCCCGTCGCCCGCCGGCAACGACGGCCCCGTGTACGGCCCGCGCCTGGAAGGGTTCACCTATCCGGCGCCCGTGCATGTGTACACGTTCGTGTCGCAGCGCGAAACCCTCGAGATGGCCTATCTCGACGTGCAGCCGGCGCATCCGAACGGCCGCACCGTCGTATTGCTGCACGGGAAGAACTTCTGCGCGGCGACCTGGGAGGACACGATCGGCGTGCTGAGCCGTGCGGGCTATCGCGTGATCGCGCCGGACCAGATCGGCTTCTGCAAGTCGTCGAAGCCCGATCGCTACCAGTACACCTTCCAGCAACTGGCGCGCAACACGCACGCGCTGCTCGAATCGGTCGGGGTGAAGTCGGCGACGATCGTCGGCCACTCGACGGGCGGAATGCTCGCGATGCGCTACGCGCTGATGTATCCGAAGGCGACCGACCAGCTCGTGCTCGTGAACCCGATCGGCCTCGAGGACTGGAAGGCGCTCGGCGTGCCGCCGCTGCCGGTCGACTACTGGTATGCGCGCGAACTGAAGACCACGGCCGACGGCATCCGCCGCTACGAGCAGGGCACGTACTACGCGGGCAAGTGGTCGCCGTCGTACGAGCGCTGGGTGCAGATGCTGGCCGGGATGTACCGCGGCGCCGGTCGCGAGGCGGTCGCGTGGAACTCCGCGCTGATCTACGACATGATCCTCACGCAGCCGGTGGTCTATGAACTCGGCGCGATCCGCGTGCCGACGCTGCTCATGATCGGCGACAAGGACACGACCGCGATCGGCAAGGACGTCTCGCCGCCCGACGTGCATGCGAAGCTCGGCCGCTACCCGGAACTCGCGAAGCGCACGCAGGCCGCGATTCCCGGCGCGCAGCTCGTCGAATTCCCGGCGCTCGGGCACGCGCCGCAGATCCAGGACCCGGACGCGTTCCACAAGGCGCTGCTCGACGGGCTGGAGGCCGTGCACCCGCAGTGATGCGGGGCCGGCCGCAGGCGGCCCGGGCGCGCGCCGTCAGCGCGTTTCGCTCGCGAGTTCGTCGCGGATCTGCGCGGTCAATTCGAACGAGCGCAGCCGTGCCGCATGATCGTAGATCTGTGCGGTGACGATCAGCTCGTCGGCCCCCGTCTGCGCGATGCGCTCGCGCAGCTTGTCGCGCACCGTGTCGCGCGAGCCGACCGCCGCGAACGACAGCGAATGCGCAACCGTCGCGAGCTCGAGCTCGTTCGCCTCGAGCACGTCGACGGGCGGCGGCAGCTTGCCCGGCGTGCCGCGCCGCAGGTTGATGAACTGCTGCTGCAGCGACGTGAACAGGCGCCGCGCCTCGTCGTCGGTATCGGCGACGAACACGTTGACGCCGACCATCGCATGCGGCTTCGGCCATGCAGCCGACGGCCGGTACTGCGCACGATAGATCTCGAGCGCGCGCATCAGGTAGTCGGGCGCGAAGTGCGACGCGAACGCGAACGGCAGCCCGAGCATCGCGGCGAGCTGCGCGCTGAACAGGCTCGAGCCGAGCAGCCACACCGGCACGTCGAGCCCTGCACCGGGTACCGCGCGCACACGCTGGCCCGGCACCGGCTCCGCGAAGTAGCGCTGCAGCTCGGCGACATCGTCCGGAAACGAGTCGGCGCTGCCGATCAGGTCGCGGCGCAGCGCGCGCGACGTGGTCTGGTCGGTGCCGGGCGCGCGGCCGAGGCCGAGGTCGATGCGCCCCGGATACAGCGACGCGAGCGTGCCGAACTGCTCGGCGATCACGAGCGGTGCGTGGTTCGGCAGCATGATGCCGCCCGAACCGACCCGGATCGTCTGCGTGGCGCCCGCGACATGGCCGATCACGACGGCAGTGGCCGCGCTCGCGATGCCGGGCATGTTGTGATGCTCGGCGAGCCAGTAGCGCCGGTAACCCCAGCGTTCCGCATGCTGCGCGAGATCGACGGTGTTGCGGAATGCCTGGGAGGCGTCGGCGCCGGCCGGAATGGGGGCGAGATCGAGTACGGAAAACGGAGTCATCGGTGGGCCTTCGAACGAGGGGGCGGGGTGATGCGCTTACGCAACAAATGCCAAGGATTTTGCCAAAGGGTTCCGGAACGTGCTGGCGGCGGCCCGATACCCATGCGCCTTACAGGGATGCAGGGTCGAATTCGGAGATCGTTGCAAAAATCAATCTAATCGCTGATTAATTACCAATCTTTACGGCGATTGAATGTGAATCCGCATCGACATACAAATTTGCACGAAACGTCTGATTTTCAAGACTGCAATACGCCTGCAAACCGCTTACGCTAACGTGAATGCGGGGGTGCCCGAATGGTTCGCCGACTGCGCAGCTTTGCCGGAATTGCACTAGTCCGTTTCTCATAGTGCCGAGCGCGGGGTGCCGCAGACTGCTAAAATCCGGCGCCTGCTCATGTTGTGCCGAAGGTAGCCATACGAATCTTCCCGTATCCCGTCCAGGTGTCGCGCGGAGATGCCCCACGCGAAGCCGGGCTTGGCCGTACCCGAATGCCGGGGCGGGCCTCCCTCATACACAGACGCTGCTGGAACAAGGAGTCGGGTCGTGCCCGCGTTCGTCGTTGTCGGAATACCGAATCACGCTCAATCATGCCCAGGCGTGCTCCATGGCGTTCAGGTCGCGGGGAGGCGTCGCGCATGACGGCAACCGCAACGATGCTCGACTGGCTCCTGATCGTCTTTACGCTGGCCGCGGCCGGCTATGCGCTCGTCGCCGCGTTCGCGCCGCGGCCGCGCACGCCGCGCGCGGCCGTGCGCGACGGCTTCGAGCCGGTCAGCGTGCTCAAGCCGCTGTGCGGCGCGGAGCCGCACCTGTACGAAAACCTCGCGACGTTCTGCGAGCAGCGTCATCCGCGTCATGAAGTGCTGTTCGGCGTCGCGTCGGCGGCCGATCCGGCCGTCGCCGTGGTCGAGCGGCTGCGCGCCGATCATCCCGAGTGCGACATCACGCTCGTGATCGACACGCGTGTGCACGGCAAGAACCTGAAGGTCAGCAACCTGATCAATCTCGCCGAACGCGCGAAGTACGGCCGCATCGTGATCGCGGACAGCGACATCGCGGTGAAGCCCGACTATCTGGAGCGCGTGACGGCGCCGCTCGCCGACGTGTCGGTCGGTGTCGTCACGTGTCTGTATCATGCGCGCAGCGTCGGCGGGTTCTGGACGCGGATCGGTGCGCAGTTCGTCGACGCATGGTTCGCGCCGTCGGTCCGGATCACGCATCTCGGCCGCTCGAGCCGCTTCGGCTTCGGCGCGACGCTTGCGCTGACGCGCGACACGCTCGACCGGATCGGCGGCTTTCCCGCGCTGAAGGACGAGCTGGCAGACGATTTCTGGCTGGCCGAGCTGCCGCGCCGCCTCGGGCGACGCACCGTGCTGTCGGAGGTCGAGGTCGCGACCGACGTGATCGAGCCGTCGTTCGGGCCGCTGTGGCACCGCGAGACGCGCTGGCTGCGTACGATCCGTTCGCTGAATCCGGCCGGCTTCGCGTTCCTGTTCGTTACATTTACCGTGCCGTGGCTCGCGATCGGCGCGGCGCTCGCGCTGCGCCTCGACGGCACCTTCGCCGGCTCGCTGGCGGGCGGGGCGGCCGTGGTGGGCGCGTTCGGGCGGCTTGTATTGCACGCACGCGGCGAGGACGGCTGGCGCGCATTCTGGCGCGACCTGCCGCTCGTCGCGGTGCGCGACACGCTGCTCGCGCTCGAGTGGCTCGCGGCCGTGTTCGGCACGCACGTCGTGTGGCGCGGCGCGAGGATGACGGTCGTCGGCGGCGAACGCGCGACGGCGGCCGTGGAAGCCGTGGACGGCCGCTAGGGCCGTTCCGACCGAACCCGGCCCGAGGGCCGAGACGCGCTGCGCGGCGTGGCCGCGCGGTGCGACATGACAGAGAGGCGGGCGCCGGCAGGCGGCCCGCGGTTTTTGGACTGAATCGTTGTGACGAATCGAACTATGCAGGCTACCGGAGCATTCATGAAAACGCTGTTCTTGCAGGCCCCTTCGTATGACGGCTTCGACGGCGGAGCCGGCTCGCGCTATCAGGCGAAGCGCGAAATCCGTTCCTTCTGGTATCCGACGTGGCTCGCGCAGCCGGCCGCGCTCGTGCCGGGCAGCCGCGTCGTCGACGCACCGGCCGACGGCCTGTCGGTCGAGGAAACGCTGAAGATCGCGAACGACTACGATCTCGTGATCATCCACACGAGCACGCCGTCGTTCCCGACCGATGCGATGTTCGCGCAGGACCTGAAGAAGATGAAGCCGTCGATGCGGGTCGGCATGGTGGGCGCGAAGGTGATGGTCGATCCGCACAACTCGCTCACGGCGAGCGAGGCAATCGACTTCGTGTGCCGCGAGGAATTCGACTTCACCTGCAAGGAAATCGCCGAAGGCAAGCCGTTCCCGGAGATCAAGGGCTTGAGCTGGCGCGCGAAGGACGGCTCGATCGAGCACAACGAAGCGCGTCCGATCCTCGAGAACATGGACGAACTGCCGTTCGTCGCGCCCGTCTACAAGCGCGACCTGAAGATCGACAACTACTTCATCGGCTACCTCAACTATCCGTACGTATCGATCTACACGGGCCGCGGCTGCAAGTCGCGCTGCACGTTCTGCCTGTGGCCGCAGACGGTCAGCGGCCATCGCTACCGCACGCGCTCGGTCGAGAACGTGCTCGCGGAAGCGAAGTGGATCCGCGACAACATGCCGGAAGTGAAGGAACTGATGTTCGACGACGACACGTTCACCGACGACCTGCCGCGCGCCGAAGCCATCGCCATCGGCCTGGGCAAGCTCGGCATGACGTGGTCGTGCAACGCGAAGGCGAACGTGCCGTACAAGACGCTCAAGGTCATGAAGGAAAACGGCCTGCGCCTGCTGCTGGTCGGCTTCGAATCCGGCGACGACCAGATCCTCGTGAACATCAAGAAGGGTGTGCGCACGGATTTCGCGCGCCGCTTCAGCGCGGACTGCAAGAAGCTCGGCATCAAGATCCACGGCACCTTCATCCTCGGCCTGCCGGGCGAGACGCAGGAGACCATCAAGAAGACGATCGAGTACGCGAAGGAAATCAATCCGCACACGATCCAGGTCTCGCTCGCCGCGCCGTATCCGGGTACGACGCTCTACAAGCAGGCCGTGGAAAACGGCTGGATGGAAGAGAACAAGACCATCAACCTGGTGAGCAAGGAAGGCGTGCAACTGGCGGCGATCGGCTATGCGCACCTGTCGCGCGACGAGATCTATCACCACCTCGAGCAGTTCTATCGCCAGTTCTACTTCCGCCCGTCGAAGATCTGGGAGATCGTCCGCGAGATGCTGACGAGCTGGGACATGATGAAGCGCCGCCTGCGCGAAGGCGTCGAGTTCTTCCGCTTCCTGCGCGCACACGAGGCCTGATTCGTGGCGACGCAGCGGGCGGCGCGGGCGCTGATCTTCACCGCGGACGACTTCGGGCTGCACCCGCGCGTCAACGCGGCGGTCGAGCGCGCGCACTGCGACGGCGTGCTGAGCGCCGCCAGCCTGATGGTCGGCGCGCCTGCCGCGCAGGATGCGATCGAGCGTGCGCGGCGGCTGCCGTCGCTCGCGGTCGGCCTGCATCTCGTCCTCGCGGACGGGCCCGCCACGCTGCCCGCGCACGCGATTCCCGCGCTCGTCGGCCCCGACGGGCGGTTCGGCGATGCGATGGCGAAGGACGGCTGTCGCTTCTTCTTCCTGCCGCACGTGCGGGCGCAGCTGCGCCGCGAGATTCGCGCGCAGTTCGACGCGTTCGCGTCGAGCGGCCTGCCGCTCGACCACGTGAACGCGCACAAGCATTTCCACCTGCATCCGACCGTGCTGTCGCTGATCATCGAGATCGGCCGCGACTACGGGCTGCGCGCGGTGCGGCTGCCGTACGAGACGAGCGCGCCCGCGCTGCTCAAGCCGTGGATCGCGCTCGTGCGTGCGCGGCTCGACCGAGCAGGGCTCGCGCACAACGACTACGTGGTCGGGATCGAGCATACGGGCGCGATGGACGAGGCCGTGCTGCTCGACGCGCTGGCCAAGCTGCCACCGGGCGTCGGCGAAATCTACTGCCATCCGGCCGAGGCCGGCGACGGCCCGATCACGCCGACGATGGCCGGCTACCGTCCAGTGGACGAACTCGATGCGCTGCTGTCGCCGCGCGTCGCGGCCGCGCTGAAAGCAGCGGGCGTCGCGACCGGCGGCTTTGCCGACGTGTTCGGCCAGCCCGCGGCACGGCGCGGCGCGCACGCGTCGCGCGCACCGGGAGCGCAGCCGTCATGACCAGGTGGATCAAATGGCTCGGCTGGCCGCTCGGCATCGGCATCCTGCTCGCGCTGGGGCTGCACGAAGGCATCGGCGACGTGTCGCAGATGCTCGCGCGCGCCGGTTACGCGCTGCTGTGGCTCGTGCCGTTCCATGCGCTGCCGCTGTTGCTCGACGCCTACGCGTGGCACCTGCTGCTCGACAAGCGCTCGTCGCTGCCGTTCCTGTGGTGGATCGCGACCGTGCGCGAAGCGGTGAACCGGCTGCTGCCGGTGGTCGGGATCGGCGGCGAGCTGGTCGGCATCCGGCTCGCGCGCTGGCAGGTGCCCGACGCGAGCCGCGTGACGGCGTCGGTGATCGTCGAGGTGCTCGTGACGATCGTCGTCCAGTATGCGTTCGCGGCGCTCGGCCTCGTGCTGCTGCTCGCGACGACGGACAACATGGGCGGCGGCACGATCGGCCTCGCGCTGCTGCTCACGCTGCCGCTGCCGGTGCTCGGCGTCGTGCTGATGCGCCGCGGCGGGATCTTCCATGCGATCGAGCGTTTCGCGGGCCGCCTGCTCGGCGATTCGCACCGGCTGCTGCAGGGCGTCGACGGCAAGCGGCTCGATGCCGACATCGATGGGCTGATGTCGCGTACGGGCCTGCTGTTCAGCGCGTTCTTCTGGCAGCTGGCCGGCTACGCGCTCGGCGCGCTCGAGATCTACTGGGCGCTCGCGCTGCTCGGTCATCCGGTGTCGATCGGCGGCGCGATCGCGATCGAGGCGATGACGCAGGCGGTGCGCCATGCGGCGTTCATGGTGCCGGGCGGCCTCGGCGTGCAGGAGGCGACCGTCGTGCTGCTCGCGCAGATGTTCGGCGTCGACCGCGAGACGGCGCTGTCGCTCGCGCTGGTCAAGCGTGGCCGCGAGGTGCTGTTCGGCTGCCTGGCGCTCGGTTCGTGGCAGCTTGCCGAACTCGTGCGCACGCGGCGCCGCATCGGTGAGCCGCCGGCCGTGCCGCGCGAGCCGCAAGCGACGAGCCGCGTGGCCGAAACCGAAACGATGCATTGATCACGAGACGGGCCGCGCGCCCGTCTCGCGCTTTTGGCGTCGCGCGGGTATCCTTGCCGCGTGTTTTCTCGATGCGCATTTCTTCCGATGAATTTCCGTTTCCGGCTGCTTCCCATGACGATGCTGGCCGCCGCGCTGGCGCTGACCGGCTGCGACGACAAGCAAGGCAACCTCGACGTGCAACGTATCAGGGACTTCTTCAACGCGATCAAGCCCGCGCCGCTGCTGCTGAAGGGGCTGAAGGTCGGCGAATCGACCGAGGCCGACGTGCGCGGCACGATGGGCAAGCCCGAGACCGAGCGCGACTTCACCGACGGCTCGAAGCGTCTCGAATACCCGCGCGGCCCGATGGGCAACCAGACCTGGTTCGTCGATCTCGATGCGAACGGCCGCTACACGGGTGCGACGCAGGTGCTGACCGCCGAGAATTTCGCGAAGGTGCGCCCGGGGATGAGCGAGGACGAGGTGCGGCGCCTGCTCGGCAAGCCTGGCGACATCGCGCAGTATCCGCTCAAGCCCGAGACGGTCTGGAGCTGGCGCTGGCTCGAGGACGGCGTCAACACCGACGCGTTCTTCAACGTTCATTTCGGCCCGGACGGGTTTGTCTATACGACTTCGCGCTCCGACATCCTGAAGGGGCGGTAAGCGCAGCCGCAGCCGTCTTCGGCGCTATATCGAAAAAGCGACCGGAAAATTGCAAAAAGTCCGCTTCCCTGCCCGTTATCCGGTTGTCAGGAAGCGGCTTTTTTCCTTTTGAAACAGCGGTGTAGGTCGTGGTCGCAAATGATGGGACGAATTGCTGCGACGCAGCAATCGCATGCAAGGTGATTTGAGACAATCAATTTCGCTTGCGACTATCCGCGTCAGCCCGACGCGGGACAGGCATACGCGTCGGCATCCATTCCCACTCTGGAGACGCGCGTGTTCCTTTACGGCTTTGGTCCCGTCCTCTGGGCCGGCACCGTGCAGACCATCGAGCTGTCGGTGCTGTCGCTCGCCACTGCGGTGGCGCTGGGGCTGATCGGCGCGGTGGCGAAGCTGTCGCACAACCGGGCGCTGCGAGCGATCGCGACCGGTTATACGACGCTGATCCGCTCGGTGCCCGATCTCGTCCTGATGCTGCTGCTGTTCTACAGCATCCAGATCTGGCTGAACCAGTTCACCGACTTCGTCGGCTGGGACCAGATCGACATCGACCCGTTCGTGGCCGGCGTGCTGACGCTCGGCTTCATCTACGGCGCGTACTTCACCGAGACGTTCCGCGGCGCGTTCCTGTCGGTGCCGCGCGGCCAGCTCGAAGCCGGCGCGGCTTACGGGATGAGCGGGATGCGGGTGTTCGTCCGGATCATGTTTCCGCAGATGATGCGCTTTGCGCTGCCGGGCATCGGCAACAACTGGCAGGTGCTCGTGAAGGCCACCGCGCTGGTGTCGATCATCGGCCTTGCGGACGTCGTGAAGGCCGCGCAGGACGCCGGCAAGAGCACGTTCAACATGTTCTTCTTCATTCTCGTCGCGGCGCTGATCTATCTCGCGATCACGACGGTTTCCAACCTCGTGCTGATCCAGCTCGAGAAGCGTTATTCCATGGGCGTGCGGCACGCAGAACTATGATCGAGATCCTTCAGGAATTCGGCCAGGCGTTCCTTTACTGGGACGGCCAGCGCCTCTCCGGCCTTGCGGTGACACTGTGGCTGCTCGTCGCGTCGATTTCGCTCGGCTTCGTGTGCGCGGTGCCGCTCGCGGTCGCGCGCGTGTCGAAGAACAAGTGGGTGTCGACGCCGGTGCGGTTCTATACGTACGTGTTCCGCGGCACGCCGCTCTACGTGCAGTTGCTGTTGCTGTACACGGGCATGTACAGCCTCGAGTTCGTGCGTTCGCACTCGCTGCTCGACGCGTTCTTCCGCAGCGGCTTCAACTGCGCGATTCTCGCGTTCGCGCTGAACACCTGCGCGTACACGACCGAGATCTTCGCGGGGGCGATCCGCGCGATTCCGCACGGCGAGGTCGAGGCTGCGCGGGCGTACGGGATGTCGCCGTTCACGATGTACCGCCGCGTGATCCTGCCGTCGGCGCTTCGCCGCGCGCTGCCGCTGTACAGCAACGAGGTGATCCTGATGCTGCACGCGACGACCGTCGCGTTCACGGCGACCGTGCCGGACATCCTGAAGGTCGCGCGCGACGCAAACTCCGCGACCTACATGGCGTTCCAGTCGTTCGGAATCGCCGCGCTGATCTATCTTGCGGTATCGTTCGCACTCGTCGCGGCGTTTCGCCGCGCGGAGCGCCACTGGCTCGCGTATCTCGCGGCCGCCCGTCATTGAATTCACTTCGAGGAGAGCCAGTTGGCCGAGATCACTCAAACGGGCGCTGCCGCCAAGCTTGCGGCGCTCGACATCCACAAGCGCTACGGCGACAACGAAGTGCTGAAGGGCGTATCGCTGAACGCGAAGGCCGGTGACGTCATCAGCATCATCGGCGCGAGCGGCTCGGGCAAGAGCACGTTCCTGCGCTGCATCAATTTTCTCGAGCGGCCGAATGCGGGGCAGATCGTCGTCGACGGCGAGGCCGTGCGCACGAAGACCGACCGCGCCGGTGCGCTCGAAGTCGCCGATCACAAGCAGCTTCAGCGCATCCGCACGAAGCTCGCGATGGTGTTCCAGCACTTCAACCTCTGGGCGCACATGAACGTGCTCGAGAACGTGATGGAAGCGCCGGTGCACGTGCTCGGCATTTCGAAGAAGGAAGCCGAGGAGCGTGCGCGCGAGTACCTCGAGAAGGTCGGCCTCGCGCCGCGTGTCGAGAAGCAGTATCCGTCGCACCTGTCGGGCGGCCAGCAGCAGCGTGTGGCGATTGCGCGTGCGCTGGCGATGCATCCGGACGTGATGCTGTTCGACGAGCCGACGTCGGCGCTCGACCCGGAGCTGGTGGGCGAAGTGCTGAAGGTGATGCAGAAGCTCGCCGAGGAAGGCCGCACGATGATCGTCGTCACGCACGAGATGGGCTTTGCCCGTAACGTGTCGAACCACGTGATGTTCCTGCATCAGGGGCGGACCGAGGAAGAGGGCGATCCGAAGGAGGTGCTGGTCCGCCCGCAGAGCGAGCGGCTGAAGCAGTTCCTGTCGGGCAGCCTCAAGTAACGCGAAGGGCGGGTTTCAACCGTGGTACCGGTGTCTCGTCCCGCAGGCGCCACCCGCACGACGCAGGTGGCGATCGTTGCATTGCCGCCCGTGTCGATGTCGGGCGTGGGTCCGATCGTCGATGCGTTGAATCTCGCGAACGAGATCGACGGGCGCTTGCTGTATCGCTGGCAGGTGTGTTCGTGGGATGGGCGGCCCGTGCCGCTCGCCGGCGGTGCGCAGTGGCATGCGGATGCGGCGTTCAACGATGCGATCGCGTGCGACTGGGTCATCGTCGTGTCGGAGCGGTTTCAGCAGTTTGCCGACTATCGGTTGTTTCTCGCGAGTCTCGCGCGGGTCGGGCAGCGGACGCCGATCGTGACCGGGATTCATCATGGCGTGTGGTGGCTTGCGATGGCCGGGCAGCTTTCCGGGTATCGCGTGAGCGTGAACTGGGAGACGTATCAGCAGTTCGCCGAACAGTTCGAGCGGTCGATCGTCACGCAGCAGATCTTCGAGATCGATCGCGATCGGGCGACCTGTGCGGGTGGGCAAGCCACCGTCGACTTCATGCTGGCCATGATTGGCCGGGAACATGGGCCTGACCTCGCGGAGAGGATCGCCGATGCGCTCGGCGCCGGGACGCTGCGGAGCGGCGAGGAGCGGCAGCGGATTCCTTTCGTGACTGCGCCGGGCGAGCGGCATCCTCGGTTGAACGATGCTTTGCTGTTGATGGAAGCCAATGTCGAGGATCCATTGACGACCGATGAGATCGCCGAGCTCGTCGGCGTTTCTCGCCGGCAACTGGAGCGGCTCTTTCGGCAGTATCTCGGGGCGATGCCCTCCAAGTATTACCTCAATCTTCGGTTGCTCAAGGCTCGGACTCAGTTGCAGCGGACTAGTAAATCTGTCGTGCAAGTCAGTCTCGCCTGTGGGTTTTCTTCTGCCGCGCACTTTTCTAACGCGTACCGCGAAAGGTTTGGTGTGACGCCTCGGGAGGATCGGCGAGCCTGGCTCGAGAAGCAGACCGGCGGTGGCGGGGAGCCTCGGGGGGGCGCGCTTGTCGAGCGCGGTGGGAAGGATTGATCTTGTTTTTGGGTGGTTCGCTCGCGGGTTTCGTGAAGCACCTGTGATCGTATCGGTCTATTCGTGTCGCCCCTGCGCGGGGCAGCGGTCACTTTTCTTTGTCTTGCCAAAGAAAAGTAACCAAAAGAAAGGCGCTCGGAAAACGCATGACTTCCCGGTGCCGTGGCCCTCGGAGTGGATCGCGCCTAAGTGTCCGCGCCAGTCACGAACGCGGAGTGGTTCGAGCAATGGTTCCGACACCTCCCACTACCCAGCAGAGCGGCATACCGCCCGCCAGCTCCGCCCTCGCTTCGCTCGACCGACAGGTACACGCCCTCCAGTAGCGCTTGCGGTCAATCAGTTCCAGCAATCACGCGGGAGCGCCACGAATTCTGTGAATCACGGCGCGTCCTCATTCGCAAGGAAAAAGGGACGCAGTAAGCAGATTCGCCTGCACGAAACATATGGCGTAAAACGCTATCGAACATCTACCGATGGCAAGCAGTCCGATAGGCATGAATGGTGTACATAAAGAGAGCGCCCAGTCCGCTGATGCATTGCAGGCAGAACACGTGAGCGCATGCAATGCGACGTGAAGTACCTTGCAGCCGAGCGAAGCGAGGATGGAGCTGGCGGGCGGTATACCGCTTTGTTGGGTAGTGGGAGGTGTCGGAACCATTGCTCGAACCACTCCGCGTTCGTGACTGGCGCGGACACTTAGGCGCGATCCACTCCGAGGGCCACGGCACCGGGAGGTCATGCGTTTTCCGGGCGCCTTTCTTTTGGTTACTTTTCTTTGGCAAGACAAAGAAAAGTGACCGCTGCCCCGCGCAGGGGCGACACGAATAGACCGACACGATCACAGGTGCTTCACGAAACCCGCGAGCGCCCCCCCAAGGAACCCCAAAAAACGCCCCCCAACCGACAAACCCCCCGCCAGGAAGGCAAAATAAAGCGAACTATCCGCTTCCGATAGAACCCGTCGCAATTCCGCAAGACGCTTGCGTCACCCTTACCTAAACTTGATCCTGTTGAACCCTCTTACGAAACCGAAAGGAACGACCATGACGACCTCGACCGTGACCCGCCAGACATTCGATGAAGTGATGGTGCCGGTATTCTCCCCCGCACCGTTCGTGCCGGATCGCGCAGAGGGCTCCCGCGTGTGGGACACGGCCGGCCGCGAGTACATCGATTTCGCGTGCGGCATCGCCGTGACGTCGCTCGGCCACGGCCACCCGGAACTGCTGAAGGTCCTGGACGAACAAAGCCGCAAGCTCTGGCACATCGGCAACGGCTACACGAACGAGCCGGTGCTGCGCCTCGCGAAGCGCCTCGAATCGCTGACCTTCGCCGATCGTGCATTCTTCGCGAACTCGGGCGCGGAAGCGAACGAAGCCGCACTGAAGCTCGCCCGCCGCGTCGCGTTCGACCGCCACGGCGCCGACAAGGCAGAAATCATCTCGTTCGTGCAGTCGTTCCACGGCCGCACGTTCTTCACGGTCAGCGTCGGCGGCCAGCCGAAGTACTCGGAAGGCTTCGGCCCCGTGCCGGCCGGCATCACGCACCTGCCGTACAACGACATCGAAGCCGCCAAGGCCGCGATCGGCCCGCAAACCTGCGCGGTGATCGTCGAGCCCGTACAGGGCGAAGGCGGCGTGATCCCGGCCGATCCGGCCTTCCTGAAGGCGCTGCGCGAAGCCTGCGACGCACACGGCGCGCTGCTGATTTTCGACGAAGTGCAGACGGGCGTCGGCCGCACGGGCCAGTTCTACGCTTACATGGATACCGGCGTCACGCCGGACATCCTGACGACCGCGAAGGCGCTCGGCAACGGCTTCCCGATCGGCGCGATGCTGACGACGAACGAACTGGCCGCGCACTTCAAGGTCGGCGTGCACGGCACGACGTACGGCGGCAACCCGCTCGCTTCGGCGATCGCCGACAAGGTCGTCGAACTGATCGGCGACCCGGCACTGCTCGAAGGCGTGCGCGAACGCAGCGTGCGCCTGAAGGGCGCGCTGGAACGCATCAACGCGCGCTTCGGCATCTTCAAGGACATCCGCGGCAAGGGCCTGCTCGTCGGTGCCGAACTCACCGCCGCATTCGACGGCCGCGCGAAGGACTTCGTCACCGCCGCCGCCGAGAACGGCCTGATCATGCTGATCGCCGGCCCGAACGTGCTGCGCTTCGTCCCGTCGCTGGTGATCCCGTTCGACCTGCTCGACGAAGGCGTGAAGCGCTTCGAGAAGGCAGTCGAACAAGTGCTCGCCGCACAGGAAGCCACCGCGCGCTGATCGGCGCGCCCATCGCAGACAGGAACGACGATGCTATTTGTTCGCCCCGGCAAACTCACGGATCTCGATGCGCTCGCGCACATGGCGCGCACCGCGCAGCCGGTCCTGCACTCGCTGCCGCACGACCGCGCGGCGCTCGAAGCGCGCGTGGCGCTCTCCGAGGATTCGTTTCGCGCAGACGTCGACTTCGCCGGCGAGGAGTTCTACCTCTTCGTGCTCGAGGATTCGACGACCGGCAAGCTGCTCGGCACGGCAAGCATCGTGGCCGCGGCCGGCTACTCGGAACCGTTCTACGCGTTCCGCAACGACGCATTGATACACGCGTCGCGCGAGCTGCACGTGAACCGCAAGATCCACGCGCTCACGATGTCGCACGAGCTGACCGGCAAGAGCCGGCTCGCGGGCTTCTACGTCGATCCGTCGCTGCGCGGCGACGCGGCCGCACACCTGATCTCGCGCGCACGGATGATGTACATCGCCGCGAACCGCCGCCGCTTCACGCCGGAAGTGTTCACGCTGCTGCTCGGCGTGAGCGACGGCAACGGCGCATCGCCGTTCTGGGAAGCGGTGGGCCGCAAGTTCTTCGGCCGCGACTTCACCGACGTCGATATCGCGTCGGGCGGCCGCAGCCGCACCTTCATCGCGGAAGTGATGCCGGCCTATCCGCTCTATGTGCCGCTGTTGCCGGAAGCCGCGCAGCGCGTGCTCGGCGAGCCGAACGAATCGGCGCTGCTCGCGTATGACATCCATCTCGAGGAAGGCTTCGAGCCCGACCGCTTCGTCGACATCTTCGATGCAGGCCCGGTGCTGACCGCGCAGGTCGACCGCACCGCGTGCGTGAAGCACGGCATGGAGCGCGTCGTGCGCGAGGCCGCGCACCAGCAGGGCGACGTCGCGTACATGGTGTCGACGGGCAGCGGCGAATCGTTCCGCTGCGTGCTGGCCGACCTGCCGGGCGATGTGGTCCATGCGCCGCTGGCCGGCGACGTGCGCGCGGCGCTCGATGTGAACGATGGCGATGTCGTGCGCTGCGTGCCGCTGCACCGCCGCGACGATGAAGATTTGAAGGGAGACGCAGCATGATCGTCGTTCGGGTCGTACAAACGGGCGACGTCGACGCGCTCGTGTCGCTCGCGAAGGAAACCGGGCCGGGCCTGACCACGTTCAAGCCCGACCGCGACGCGCTCGACGCGCGCATCGAGCGCACGCGCCGCACGCTCGCAGGCGAGGCCGCGGCCGGCGAGGCCGGTTACTTCTTCGTGATGGAAGAATCGAAGACGGGCGACATCGCGGGCGTATGCGGGATCGAGACGCAGGTCGGCCTCGAGCAGCCGTTCTACAACTATCGCGTGAGCACGGTCGTGCACGCGAGCCAGGAGCTCGGCGTGTGGACGCGGATGTCCGCGCTGAACATCTCGCACGACCTGACCGGCTATGCGGAAGTGTGCTCGCTGTTCCTGAGCCCGCGCTATCGCACGGGCGGCGTGGGCGGCCTGCTGTCGCGCTCGCGCTTCATGTTCATCGCGCAGTTCCGCGAGCGCTTTCCGGAACGCATCTGCGCGGAACTGCGCGGCCACTTCGACGAGGACGGCACGTCGCCGTTCTGGCGCGCAGTCGGTTCGCACTTCTACCAGATCGATTTCAACGCAGCGGACTACCTCAGCTCGCACGGCCGCAAATCGTTCCTCGCGGAACTGATGCCGCGCTACCCGGTGTACGTCGACCTGCTGCCGCAGGACGCGCAGGACGCGGTGGGCCTCACGCACCGCGATACGCTGCCGGCCCGCAAGATGCTCGAGGCGGAAGGGCTGCGCTACCAGAATCACGTCGACATCTTCGACGCGGGCCCCGTGCTCGAATGCCACGTCAACGACCTGCGCACGGTGCGCGAGAGCGTCGTCGTGCCGGTCGCGATCGGCGTGCCGGATGCACGGGACGACGCGCGGGGCGGCCATCCGCCGAAGTCGCTCGTGTCGAATACGTCGCTCACCGACTTCCGCGTCGGCGTCGCGCCGGGCGTGGTCGCGAACGACTCGTTCGTGCTGTCGGCCGACGATGCCGTCGCGCTCGACGTGAAGGCCGGCGATCCGGTGCGCGTGCTGCCGCTCAAAGTCAAACAGGGATAAACGAATCATGACGGAACTCTTCATCGACGGCGCCTGGGTCGCAGGCTCGGGCCCCGTGTTCGCTTCGCGCAACCCGGGCACCGACGAGATCGCCTGGCAGGGCGAAAGCGCGTCGGCGGCCGACGTCGACCGTGCGGTCGCGAGCGCGCGTCGCGCATTCGCCGGCTGGTCGGCGCTCGACTTCGAATCGCGCTGCGCGATCGTCAAGCGTTTCGCCGCGTTGCTCAACGAACGCAAGGAAGCGATCGCGACCGCGATCGGCCGCGAGACGGGCAAGCCGCTGTGGGAAGCGCGCACCGAAGTCGCGTCGATGGCCGCAAAGGTCGGCATCTCGATCCAGGCCTACCAGGAACGCACCGGCGAGAAGCGCCAGGACATGGCCGACGGCGTCGCGGTGCTGCGTCACCGCCCGCACGGTGTCGTCGCGGTGTTCGGCCCGTACAACTTCCCCGGCCACTTGCCGAACGGCCATATCGTACCCGCGCTGATCGCCGGCAACGCGGTCGTGTTCAAGCCGTCGGAGCTCGCACCGGGCGTCGCGCGCGCGACGGTCGAAGTGTGGAAGGAGGCCGGGCTGCCGGACGGCGTGCTGAACCTCGTGCAGGGCGAGAAGGACACGGGCATCGCGCTCGCGAACCATCGGCAGATCGACGGGCTGTTCTTCACCGGCAGCTCGGATACCGGCACGCTGCTGCACAAGCAGTTCGGCGGCCGTCCGGAAATCGTGCTCGCGCTCGAGATGGGCGGCAACAACCCGCTCGTGATCGGCGAAGTCGAGGACATCGACGCGGCCGTCCACCACACGATCCAGTCGGCGTTCCTGTCGGCCGGCCAGCGCTGCACGTGCGCGCGCCGCATCTTCGTGCCGCAGGGCGCATTCGGCGACCGCTTCCTCGCTCGTTTCGCCGACGTCACGTCGAAGATCACGGCCGATGTGTTCGACGCCGATCCGCAGCCGTTCATGGGCGCGGTGATCTCGGCGCGTGCGGCGGCGAAGCTCGTCGACGCGCAGTCGCGCCTGATCGAGCAGGGCGCGAAGCCGGTTATCGCGATGACGCAGCGCGATCCGCGCCTCGGCTTCGTGAACGCGGCGATCGTCGACGTGACGGGCGTCGCGAACCTGCCCGACGAAGAACATTTCGGCCCGCTCGCGCAGATCGTCCGCTACACGACGTTCGACGAAGCGATCGAGCGCGCGAACGATACGGCGTTCGGCCTGTCCGCCGGCCTGCTCGCCGACGACGCGAAGGCATGGGACCACTTCCGCCGCACGATCCGCGCCGGGATCGTCAACTGGAACCGGCCGACCAACGGCGCATCGTCCGCCGCGCCGTTCGGCGGCACCGGCCGTTCGGGCAACCATCGCCCGAGCGCGTACTACGCGGCCGACTATTGCGCGTATCCGATGGCATCGGTGGAAAGCACGCAACTGACCTTGCCCGCGAGCCTGTCGCCGGGCCTGCATTTCTGATCGAGGGAACGACGATGAACGCACAAGAAGCCAATTTCGACGGGCTCGTCGGCCCGACCCACAACTACGCCGGGCTGTCGTTCGGCAACGTGGCGTCGCTCAACAACGAAAAGTCGGCCGCGAATCCGAAGGCCGCCGCGAAGCAGGGGCTGCGCAAGATGAAGCAGCTCGCCGATCTCGGTTTCGCGCAAGGCGTGCTGCCGCCGCAGGAGCGGCCGTCGCTGCGCTTGCTGCGCGAGCTCGGCTTCTCGGGCAAGGACGCGGACGTGATCGCGAAGGCCGCGAAACAGGCGCCCGAACTGCTCGCCGCGGCGAGCTCGGCGTCGGCGATGTGGACCGCGAACGCGGCCACCGTCAGCCCCTCGGCCGACACGAGCGACGGCCGCGTGCACTTCACGCCGGCGAACCTGTGCAGCAAGCTGCATCGCGCGATCGAACACGAAGCGACGCGCCGCACGCTGTCGACGCTGTTCGCCGATCCCGCGCATTTCGCGGTGCATGAGGCGCTGACCGGTACGCCGGCACTTGGCGACGAAGGCGCGGCGAACCACACGCGCTTCTGCGCCGAATACGGCAAGCCGGGCATCGAGTTCTTCGTGTACGGCCGCGCAGAATACCGCCGTGGGCCGGAGCCGAAGCGCTTCCCGGCACGTCAGACCTTCGAGGCGAGCCGCGCGGTCGCGCATCGCCACGGTCTTGCCGAAGAGGCGACGGTCTACGCGCAGCAGGACCCGGACGTGATCGACGCGGGCGTGTTTCACAACGACGTGATTTCGGTCGGCAACCGCGACACGCTGTTCACGCACGAGCGCGCGTTCGTCAACAAGCAGGCGATCTACGACACGCTGACCGCCGCGCTCGACGCACGCGGCGCACGCCTGAACGTGATCGAGGTGCCCGAGGCAGCCGTGAGCGTGAACGACGCGGTGACGTCGTATCTGTTCAACAGCCAGTTGCTGTCGCGCGCGGACGGTTCGCAGGTGCTCGTCGTGCCGCAGGAATGCCGCGAGAACGGGAACGTCGCGGCCTATCTCGACGAGCTTGCGGCCGGCAACGGCCCGATTCACGACGTGCTCGTGTTCGACCTGCGCGAAAGCATGAAGAACGGCGGCGGCCCGGCCTGCCTGCGCCTGCGCGTCGTGCTGAACGAAGCGGAGCGTGCGGCCGTCACGTCGAACGTGTGGATCAACGACACGCTGTTCACGTCGCTCGACACGTGGATCGACCGGCACTATCGCGATCGCCTCGCACCGGAAGACCTCGCCGATCCGGCGCTGCTCGACGAGTCGCGCACGGCGCTCGACGAGCTCACGCAGATCCTGCGCGTCGGTTCGCTGTATGACTTCCAGCGCTGATTCCCGCATGGCCAAGACGCTGCTCGACGACTTCCTCGCGTTCACGCTGACCGGTAGCGCGCCGTCCGCAACGGACGGCACCTGCGCCGCCGGCGCCGTGCGCTGGCAATGGCTCGGCGACGGGCTGCTCGCGCTCGAACCGGCGGTAGTTGACGCGGCCGTCACGGCGCGCGCGAGCGTGCTCGTGTCGGCCGGCGTGCACGGCGACGAGACGGCGCCGATCGAGCTGCTGTCGATGCTCGTGCGCGATCTCGCATCGGGCGCGTTGCCGCTCGCTTGCCGGCTGCTCGTCGTGCTGGGCAACGTGCCGGCGATGCGCGCCGGCGAACGCTATCTCGACGACGACCTGAACCGCCTGTTCAGCGGTCGTCACGCGCAGGTGCCCGACAGCCGCGAAGCGCCGCGCGCCGTGCAGCTGGAAGCGGCCGCCGCCGCGTTCTTCGCGGCGGCGCCGGCCGGCGCCGCGCGCTGGCACATCGACATGCACACGGCGATCCGCGCGTCGGTGTTCGAGCAGTTCGCCCTGTTGCCGCACACGGGCATGCCGCCGACGCGCACGATGTTCGAATGGCTCGGCGACGCGCGGATCGCGGCCGTGCTGCTGCATACCGCGAAGGGCAACACGTATTCGCATTTCACGGCCGAGCACTGCGGCGCGCTCGCGTGCACGCTGGAACTCGGCAAGGTGCGCCCGTTCGGCCAGAACGACCTGACGCGCTTCGCGCCGGCCGACCGCGCGGTGCGCAAGCTCGTGTCGGGCGCGGCCCATGAAGCAGACACGCCGTTGCCGCGCGTCTTCACGGTGATCGACCAGATCACGAAGCAGAGCGATGCGCTCGAGCTGTTCGTCGCGGCCGACGTCGCGAACTTCACCGCGTTTGCACGCGGCACGGTGCTCGCGCAGGACGGCGACTACCGCTACACGGTGACGCACGACGAGGAACGGATCGTGTTTCCGAATCCGACCGTGAAGCCGGGCCTGCGCGCGGGCCTGCTCGTCGTCGACACGACCCGCGAGACGGTCGCGGCGCTCGTCTGACGGCGACCGATTGCGCGTGGCCGCGGCGACCCGCGGCCCGCGCATCGTCCGGCAACCATTCCATTTTCGAGATGACGCCCGCACGCCGCGCAGACGGCGCGCGCGTCGCGCTTGCGTATTTGCGACATCGTCTTGCAAGTTCGGCGGGCAGCCCGGCTGACGTCGGCGCACGCAGCGCAGCATCGCGTGCCGGCGGCTGCTTTGCCATATCGGGCCGCGCAGATTGGTACAATCGCGGCCTTGCGGCTGTTGCGCCGCATCACGGCGCGGCGGCAGCGTTGCCGTGGTCATTCGACCCTGCAATGATGCATGCGCCCGTAGTTCCGGAACATTCGAGTATCGAGGAGAGCACCTGATGAAGTTGGATTGGCGTAAAGTGGCCGCGCAGGCGGTGGTGGCGGCATCGGCCGTGGCGGCAGGCAGCGCGATGGCAGCGGATCTGAAAGAGATCCGTTTCGGTGTCGAAGCCTCGTACGCGCCGTTCGAATACAAGACGCCCGACGGCAAGCTGACCGGCTTCGATATCGACATCGGCAACGCGGTGTGCGCGAAGCTGAAGACGAAGTGCGTGTGGGTCGAGAACGACTTCGACGGCCTGATTCCGGCGCTGCAGGCGCGCAAGTTCGACGCGATCAACTCGGACATGACGATCACCGACCAGCGCAAGCATGCGATCGCCTTCACCGATCCAATCTACACGATTCCGAACCAGCTGATCGCGAAGCAGGGCACCGGCCTGCTGCCGACCCCGCAATCGCTGAAGGGCAAGCGCGTCGGCGTGCTGCAGGGCACGATCCAGGAAGCGTACGCGAAGAAGAAGTGGGCGCCGGCCGGCGTCGAAGTCGTGCCGTACCAGACGCAGGACCTGGCCTACGCCGACCTGAAGTCGGGCCGTCTCGACGCGACGTTCCAGGACGCGGAAGCGGGGGCGAAGGGCTTTCTGTCGAAGCCGCAAGGCCAGGGCTTCGCGTTCGCGGGCGGTACCGTGAGCGATGCCGAGATCCTCGGCTCGGGCGTCGGCTTCGGCCTGCGCAAGAACGACGCGGCGCTGAAGACCGCGCTCGATCAGGCGCTGAAGGAACTGAAGGCCGACGGCACGATCGACAACCTCGCGAAGAAGTACTTCAGCGTGCCCGTGACGCTCAAGTAAGCGTTGCGTTCGATCGCACGATGCAAACAAACCGGCCGCTGATGCGGCCGGTTTGTTTTTAGCGGCGGGAAATGGTGCGGACAGCGGCCGGCGGCTGCGTCAGGCCGGAAAGAACCGGCCCAGTTCGCGTGCGAGCTCGTTGAGCACGCTCATCTCCTGCTGCGAGATCTTGCGCGCGGGCTGCGCGCCGGCCCAGTCGCCGTACAGCAGCGCGACGGTCGTCGTGCCGACACGCACGGGCAGCAGCACGAACGCGCGCGTGTCGTCGAACGCGTCGAGATACCACGCGGGCAGGCGCTTGAGCATCTTCGGTTCCTGCGCCTGCTCGATGAAGATGCCGACCGAGTTCGAGATCGCGAGATGAAACACGTCCGGCTCGAAGCGCTCGTCGAAGCGCAGCCGGTCGAGCGTCGTATCGACGCCGGGGCCGAAGCCGAGGCGCGCGGCGAACATGCCGTCGTCGTGACGCACGAACATCACGGTGCGCGTGAACGCGAGGCCGGCCAGCAGGCTTTCCGACGCGAGCGCGAGCACGGGCGTCAGCACGTGCTCGGACGGCAGCGCGCGCAGGTCGGCGAGGCCGGCTTCGAGGCACGCCTCGGGCTCGCCCTGCGCGCGCGCGATCGCATCGGCGTTCGCGCGCAGCTCGACGATCTCGCGCATCATCGTGTCGCTCGCTTCCTCGCGCGCGAGCCGTTCGGCGATCTCGACGAGCGCGTCGGATTCCATGTCGAGTTCGGCGCCGTAGTGCTGCGCGAGTGCGGCGATGCGCGCGTCGCGCTGCGGGCTCGCGGGCACCGCGAGCGCGCTCGCGACGTCGGTCGAGCAGCGGCTGATCGCGCGTAGCCAGCGGACGCGGTCGGCCGGGCCGTCATCGGTCGCATGGCCCGCATCGCCTTCATCCTCTTCGTTGCCGAACGCGTCGATGCGGACCACGTGGTCGTGGTCGGCCATCCCCGCGCGGATCACGTCGGGCAAGCGCCAGCGCGCGGCCGCCTCGAGCCCGATCTCGTCGAAGCCGACGCCGAGCACATCGATGCACGCGGCCGCTTCGTCGCCGTTCAGCTCGGCCGCTCGGCGGCGGATCCGGTCCCATTCGCTGTCGAGATAGCAGACCACGAGCAGCTTGCCGACCTGGCGCATCAGCGTGCAGACGACGGCTTCCTCGCCCCCCCGCAGCTCGGCGCGCTCGGTGAGCTTGCGCGCGACGCAGCCGGACAGCAGCGCGCGATTCAGTTCGAGCTTCGCGTCGATGCGCCGCGGCGTACTGTGGTGGAAATGGTCGACGAGCTTGAGCCCGACGACCAGATGGCCGACGGCGTCCATGCCGAGCACCATCAGTGCGCGGGTCACGGTCGTGATGTTGCCGCCGAACGCCATGTACATCGCGGAGTTCGCGAGCCGCAGCACTTTCTGCGTGAGCGCGAAGTCCGACAGCACGACGCGCACGAGCGCGGTGAAGTCGAGATCGTCGTTCTTCATCGCGGCCATCGTCGCGCGCAGCGATTCGGACAGCAGCGGGAAATCGCCCCGTTCGTTCATCCGGGCCCACAGCTTGTCGAGCAATGCGGTGCGGGGCAGGTATTCGGTGGTTGACATACGGATCTGTCCGGTTCGCCGCGCGCGTCAGGCGGCGGCGTGCAGGTGCAGTTGCTGCGCCGCGAAGCGCCGCGCGAGCTCCTCGGACGGCAGCGCCTGGCAGACGAGCCAGCCCTGGATATGGTTGCAGCCCATCTCCGTCAGCAATTCGCGCTGCGCCTCGGTCTCGACGCCCTCCGCGACGAGCTCGAGATCGAGCGTCTGCGCGAGGCCGACCACGGCCGACACGATCGCGCGGTCGTTGCGCGAGGTCAGCAGGTTCTCGACGAAACTGCGGTCGATCTTCAGCTTTGCGAGCGGGAAGCGCTGCAGATACGCGAGGCTCGAATAGCCGGTGCCGAAATCGTCGACTGCGAAGCGGATGCCGAGATCGGTCAGCTCCTCGAGGAGCCCCTTCGCCTGCGCGGGATCGTGCATCAGCAGGCTTTCGGTGATCTCGAGCACGATGCGGCGCGGATCGATGCCCGTCAGCGCGATTGCCTCGCGCACGCTCTGCGTGAAGCGCGGGTCGCGGAACTGCTGCGGCGACACGTTGACGGCCACGTACTGCAGCGCGAGCCCCTGGCGGTCCCAGGCGACCAGCTGCATGCACGCGGCCTTGAGCACCCAGTTGCCGAGATAGTTGATCAGGCCGATCGATTCGGCGAGCGGAATGAAGGTCGCCGGCGGCACGAGGCCGTGTACCGGATGGCGCCAGCGGATCAGCGCCTCGACGCCGACCACCGCGCCCGACTGGCTGCGCGTGATCGGCTGGAAATGGAGCGAAAACTCGCCGTTGCGCACGCCGTCGTACAGGTCGGCTTCGAGTTTCAGCCGTTCGGCGTCGGCCGGATCGTCGACGGGCGCGTGGAACGCGAGCGCATTGCCGCCCGATGCCTTCGCCTGCGCGAGCGCGTGGTCGGCGCGGCGCAGCAGCGGGCTGTGGTGCTGCGCGCGATGGGGCACGGCCCGCTCGTCAGGGTAGAGCGCGATGCCGATGCTCGCGGACAGGTGCACGGTCTGCCCCTGATACACGTAGGGCTCGCGCACCGCGGCCTGCAGCCGGCGCGCGAGTGCATCGGCGGCATTGCTCGCCTGCGTGCGGTCCGGCGCGCCGAGCACGACCGCGAACTTGTCGCTCGCGACGCGCGCGAGCCGCTCGTTCGGCGTGACGAGCGCCTTCAGCCGCTGCGCGGTCTCGCGCAGCAGCGTGTCGCCCGCGTCGTAGCCGAGTGCGCGGTTGATCCGCTGGTAGTCGTCGAGGTCGAGCAGCAGCAGCGCCGCGCAGGTGCCGTGCTCGTCGGCGGTTTGCTGCGCGCGCATCAGCGCGGGCACGAGCGCGGACAGATTGTCGAGCCCCGTCATCGGGTCGTGGTGCATTTCGTAGGTCAGGCGCGCCTCGAGCGCGCGCCACGACGACACGTCGAACGCCGCGATCGCGAACCCGTCGACCCCGTGGTGGCGGCTCTTGAACGCGCGAATCTCGACGTCCAGCGGGTAGGTGAGCGACTTGACGATGCACATCGTCGCCTTCTCGACCTGGCCGGAACGTGCGGCGCGCGCAAGCAGGCTTTCGAGCGCCGCGGTATCCTGCTCGGCGATCAGGTCGCGCAGCGTCAGCGTGTGCAGGTAGTCGCGGTGGTAGCCGATGAAGCGCAGGCTGGCGTCGGACACGTACAGAAAGCGCAGCTCGCGGTCGACATGGGCGAGGAAATCCACCGTGCCGACTGTCTGTTCCAGCCAGTTGCGCACGGAGTCGTCGCGGCGCGGCGCGCCGGCGCGCGCGGGCATCAGCGCGCCGCCCGACCAGGCGAAGCGGCGCAGCGTATGCAAGGCGCTGCGCCAGGAGCCCTTGCGTGACGTCTGTTTCCTGTTGGCTTCCATGTTTCTCGCTGACGTGAAGGGCTGGAACCGGTTGTCCGGAAGGAATAACGGCAGACGGTGCGGAATCTTTAACCGGCCGGCCGCGGAGGGCGCTGCCGCCGGACCGGATCGGCCATGCGGGTGTTCGACAGGCGAACGCCGGCATGGCCTACATCGAGGCTGACTTTATAAGAAATGAGGACGCAGATGAAGCGAAAACTGTTGCTGGGCGCCGCCGTGGCGGCGCTGGTGGCCGGCCATGCACTGATGGCGCAGGCGGAACTGAAGCCGGGCGCCGCGGCGCCCGATTTCACGACGCAGGCGTCGCTGGGCGGCAAGACTTACACGTACTCGCTCGCGGACGCGCTGAAGCAGGGGCCGGTCGTGCTGTATTTCTACCCGGCCGCGTTCACCAAGGGCTGCACGATCGAGGCGCACGCGTTCGCGGACGCGGTCGACCGTTACAAGGCGTACGGCGCGACGGTGATCGGCGTTTCGGCTGACAAGATCGACACGCTGACGAAGTTCTCGGTGAGCGAGTGCCGGAGCAAGTTCCCGGTCGCGGCCGATCCGGACGCGAAGATCATCCGGGAATACGACGCGAAGCTGCCGGCGATCGACCGCGCGAACCGCGTGTCCTACGTGATTTCGCCGGAAGGGAAGGTTCTCTACGAATACACGAGCCTGTCGCCCGACAAGCACGTCGAGAACACGCTCGCCGCCGTGAAGGCGTGGGCCGACGCGCATCCGAAGCAGTAAGCGCGCGCCGCGTGCGTCAAGGCGGCCCGCCGTGCGGGCCGCCGGTACGGAACAACACGTCGCCGCGCGGCGGCGCGCGCGAGGCCGCTAGGCGCGCAATGCCTGCTCGATCGGCACGCCGCCGCCGACGAAGCCGACGATCTTGCGCGAGATGCCGAGCTTGATCGCCTCGATCGCGGCCCAGGCCACATCCTGGCGCGACACGGGCGGGGCGGCTTCGAACCACGCGTCGGTCAGCGCGATCTTGCCGACGCCCGGATCGTCCGTGAGCGGGCCGGGGCGCAGGATCGCGTAGTCGACGCCCGACGCGATCACGCGCTCGTCGCCTTCGCGCTTCATCTCCGAATAGTGACGCAGCGCGTCCGGGCCGAGTTCGGGCCGGTAGGCGGACAGCGAGCTGATCACCACGAGCTTCTGCGCGTTGTACGCCAGCGCGTATTCGGCCGTGCGGGCGACCGCGTCGCGGTCGACCTGCTCCTCTTCGGTTGCGCCATCCGTTTCGGCCGAGCCGGCCGCGTAGATCACGTGCGAGATGCCCTGGAATGCGTGCGAGAAATCGTTCGTCAGATCGGCCTCGACCACCCGCGCGCCCGCCAGCGCATAGCCGTGCCGGCGCACGAGCGCCGTGACCTCGAACTCCGGCTGCTTGAGCAGCAGATCCGCGCAGGCCTGGCCCGTTCGGCCGGTCGCGCCAATCAGCAGTACCTTCGTCGTCATGAAACCGCTCCTTGCTCGATGCGTCGTCCTTCCAGATAGGGACGGACGACCGATAACACAAGTGTAATGTCGATTTGCCCGTGCGGCGGGTGTGTATTAAGGGGCGTACCGGCATCGGGCGTACGGCGGGCATACCGGCATCGGGCGTCGGCCGGGGCCGCCCGGCGCGGGCACGCGATCCGCGGCGGTGCGACGGTCAATCCGGCCGTCCTTCATTCACACGGATGCGGGAATGACGCGCCGACCGGCTATCATGTGCGCGATGCATTTTTCGCCGCTACGTCATACAACGCATCGGCCCACCGGTTGGAGTACACATGGCATTACCCCTGGACAACGTCAGCATGGCCGTGTTCTGCGACTTCGAGAACGTCGCGCTCGGCGTGCGCGACGCGAAGTACGAGAAGTTCGACATCAAGCCCGTGCTGGAGCGCCTGCTGCTGAAGGGCAGCATCGTCGTGAAGAAGGCCTATTGCGACTGGGATCGCTACAAGGGCTTCAAGGCGTCGATGCACGAGGCGAGCTTCGAGCTGATCGAGATTCCGCACGTGCGCCAGTCGGGCAAGAATTCGGCCGACATCCGGCTCGTCGTCGACGCGCTCGACCTCTGCTACACGAAGTCGCACGTCGACACGTTCGTGATCATCAGCGGCGACTCGGATTTTTCGCCGCTGGTGTCGAAGCTGCGCGAGAACGCGAAGAAGGTGATCGGCGTTGGCGTGAAGAAATCGACGTCGGACCTGCTGGTCGCGAACTGCGACGAATTCATCTTCTACGACGATCTGGTGCGCGAGCAGCAGCGCACACTCGCGAAGCGCGAACAGCAGCAGCGCGCGGGCAACGGCGGCGCGAAGCGGCCGGACGAGCCGTCGCGCAAGCACGACATGGACGCGCGCAAGGCCGAGGCGATCGCACTGGCGGTCGAGACGTTCGACGCGCTCGCGTCGGAGCGGGACGACGTCGGCAAGATCTGGGCGTCGGTGCTCAAGAGCGCGATCAAGCGTCGCAAGCCGGATTTCAACGAGTCGTACTACGGATTCCGCGCGTTCGGCAACCTGCTCGACGAGGCGCAGGCGCGTGGCCTGCTCGAAGTGGGGCGTGACGACAAGTCGGGCGCGTTCGTGTCGCGGGCACGCCAGTCGGCGGCCGCGGAGCAGGTTGCGCAGGCCGGTGACGTGGGTGCCGCACACCCTGGCACGCCCCACGGGGCGCGTGCGGCGGAGCCGGCGCGGGCCGGGCGCGAACCGCGACGTCGCGAGCAGCGCGCGGAAGCGGTCGTGCACGAAACCGTGCAGGTCGACGCGGAAGAGGCGGCGATGGCTGAAGCCGCAGAAGCCGCGGCGGCCGCGCCGGCTGAAACGACCGAAGCCGTGGAAGCGGTGGAAGTGGCCGAGGTGCACGGCGACGCGAAGGATGGCCGCAAGCGTGCGCGCAAGAGCGCAGCGAAGAAGACCGGCGCGAAGAAGGGCGCCGCCGCGAAGAGCGCGGGCCGTCAGGCGGACGGGAGGCCGGACGACGCCGGGCATGGCGCGGCGAAGCACGGTGGCGACAAGCACGCGCACGGCAAGCATGCGGACGATACGCATCGCGATGCGGAGCAGGGCGACGCACGCCACGCCGCAGTGACGCACGCCGAGCCTGCGGCCGGCGATGGCGGCGGTGAGGGTGCTGCCGCGCCTGCCGAGGCGTCCGCCGAAGCCAAGCCGAAGAAACCGGCCCGCAAGGCGGCACCGCGCGCGCGGCGTCCGCGGAAGGCGCCGGCAGCGGCCGAATAACGGCCGAGTCACGGCCGCCGGCCGGGTGTCGTCCGAAGCAGGCCGACACCCAGGCCGACACCCAGGCCGACACCCAGGCCGACACCCAGGCCGACACCCAGGCCGACACCCAGGCCGACACCCAGGCCGACACCCAGGCCGATACTCGGCCGCCCCCCGCACCGCGCAATACCGGCCGCCGCAGTGCCGGCCCGCCGGCCGAGCTAGCCGTTCAGCACATAAGGCTGCGTCATCACTTCGAGAAAGTGGCCGTCCGGATCGTCGAAATACACGCCGCGGCCGCCGTTATGGCGGTAGATGTCATCGGGTTGCCGCTTCGCCGGATCGGCCCAGTGCGGCAGTCCGCGCTCGCGAATGCGCGCGAGCACGCGATCGAAGCCTGCTTCGTCGAGCAGGAACGCGTAATGCTGCGACGCGATCTCCCCCGGCTGTTCGTAAAAATCGAGCGACACGCCGTTGCCGAGCGGGACGACCAGCATCGGGCCGAACGGCGTCGGCGGCGGCAATTCCAGAAGCTCGGTGAGGAAGCGGCTCGACTGGCGCTTGTCGCGGCACCAGACGATCGTATGGTTGAGCTGGACGTTCATGGTGTGTCCCCGTGAAGGGGCCCGCGGTGGGCATGGACTCACGATAGCCGATCGCGGCCGGTGCGCAAGCGCGGCGAACGGCCGCCCGTCGGGCGGCCGCTTCCATCACTCCCCGGCGACGGCCGGCCCGCCGGAATTCCCGCGGCGGTTGCGCCGCTTCTCGGCCCACACGCGGAAACGGTCCATGTACAGGTAGACGACCGGCGTCGTATAGAGCGTCAGCACCTGCGACACGATCAGGCCGCCGGCGATCGCGATCCCGAGCGGCGCACGCAGCTCGGCGCCGTCGCCGCTGCCGAACGCGAGCGGCAGTGCGCCGAGCAGCGCGGCCATCGTCGTCATCATGATCGGGCGGAAGCGCAGCAGGCATGCCTCGTGGATCGCGTCGAACGACGACTTCCGGTTGTTGCGCGTCTGGTCGATCGCGAAGTCGACCATCATGATCGCGTTCTTCTTCACGATACCGATCAGCAGGATCACGCCGATCAGCGCGATGATGCTGAACTCGGTCTTGAACAGCAGCAGCGCGAGCAGCGCGCCGACGCCGGCCGACGGCAGCGTCGACAGGATCGTGATCGGGTGGATGTAGCTCTCGTACAGGATCCCGAGCACGATGTAGACAGCCAGCAGCGCCGCGAGGATCAGGATCGGCTGGTCGTTCATCGACTGCTGGAACGCCTGCGCGGTGCCCTGGAAGCTGCCGACGATGGTCGGCGGGACACCGACCTGCGCCATCGTCTGGTAGATCACCTGCGTCGCCTGCGACAGCGACACGCCGGGCGGCAGGTTGAACGAGATCGTCGTCGCGACGAACAGCCCCTGGTGGTTGACCGACAGCGGTGTCGTGCTCGGCCCGAACGTCGCGATCGCCGACAGCGGGATCATCGTCGACTTCGACGTCGACACCGACGCACCCGACGACGCGCTCGACTTGCCGCTCGCGGCGATCGCGTTGAGCGCCTGGTTGCGCGCGGAGTCCGACGCGATCGCCGCGGCGCTCTGCGTGGCCGTACCGGCGCTCGACGTGCCGGCGGAGGTCGCGACGTAGGTGCCGGCGGCCGCGTTGGTGGTCTGCGAGCCGTTCGCGCTGCCGCCCGACGTGCTGACCCACACCTGGTTCAGCATCTCGGGGCTTTGCCAGTATTTCGGCGCGACTTCCATCACCACGTGGTACTGGTTCAGCGGGTTGTAGATCGTCGAGACCTGGCGCTGACCGAATGCGTCGTACAGCGTATTGTCGATCTGCGCAGGCTTGATGCCGAACCGCGCGGCCGTCGCACGGTCGATCGTCACCATCGCCTCGAGGCCGCCTTGCTGCTGGTCGGAGTTCACGTCGGTCAGCTCGGGGCGCTTCTGCAGCGCTTCGGTCAGGATCGGCCCCCACTTGTACAGGTCGGCGCTCGAATCGCCGAGCAGCGTGAACTGGTACTGCGCGTTGCTCTGCCGGCCGCCGACGCGGATGTCCTGCGCCGCCTGCAGGAACGTGCGCGCACCCGCGACGTCGGCCAGCGGCGGGCGCAGTTGCTGGATCACCTGGTCGGCCGACAGCTTGCGCTCGGTACGATCCTTCAGCGTGACGAACATGAAGCCCGAGTTGGTCTGCGTGCCGCCGGTGAAGCCCGCGACGCTCTTCACGTTCGGGTTGCTCTGCACGATCCGCATCATCTCGGAGAATTTCAGCTTCATCGCCTGGAACGACGTCGACTGGTCGGCCTGGATGCCGCCGATCATCAGCCCGGTGTCCTGCTGCGGGAAGAAGCCCTTCGGCACGACGATATACAGGTAGACGTTCAGCCCGATCGTCGCGAACAGGGTCAGCAGGATCAGGAGCGGCCGGCGCAGCGCCCACGACAGCGAGCGCTCGTAGCCGCGCTGCATGCGGCTGAAACAGCGCTCCAGGAAGCGCCCGAAGCGGCCTTCGTTTTGCGGATCGTGCGACTCGGGCAGCAGGCGCGCGCACATCATCGGCGTGACCGTGAGCGACACCGCGAGCGAGACGGCGATCGCGAGCGACAGCGTCAGCGCGAACTCGCGGAACAGCCGCCCCACGATGCCGCCCATCAGCAGGATCGGCAGGAACACCGCGACGAGCGAGATGCTCATCGACAGCACCGTGAAGCCGACCTCGCGCGCGCCGTCGAACGCGGCCTGCATCCGCGACTTGCCGTTCTCGATGTGCCGCGAGATGTTCTCGAGCACGACGATCGCATCGTCGACGACGAAGCCGGTCGCGACGATCAGCGCCATCAGCGACAGGTTGTCGATCGAGAAGCCGAGCAGGTACATCGCGCCGAACGTGCCGATGATCGAGATCGGCACCGCGACGCTCGGGATCAGCGTCGCGCGCCAGTTGCGCAGGAACAGGAACACGACCATCACGACGAGGCTGACCGCGATCAGCAGCGTGTGCTCGGTGTCCTTCAGCGACGCGCGAATGGTGGTCGAGCGGTCGAGCACGGGCGTGACCGTGATGTCGGCCGGCAGCGACGCGGTGAGCTGCGGCAGCGCCGCGCGCACGCGGTCGATCGTATCGATGATGTTCGCGCCGGGCGAGCGGTAGAGGATCACGAGCACCGCGCGCTTGCCGTTCGACAGGCCGAGGTTGCGCAGGTCCTCGACCGAATCGACGACGTCGGACAGGTCGGACAGCCGCACGGCGGAGCCGTTGCGGTACGCGACGACGAGGTCGCGGTATTGCGACGCCTGGGACGCCTGGTCGTTCGTATACAGCTGGTAGTGCTGCGGGCCGAACTCGATCGCGCCCTTCGGCGCGTTGGCGTTCGCGGACGCCAGCGCCGCACGCACGTCCTCGAGGCCGATCCCGTAGTGGAACAGCGCTTGCGGCTCGAGCTCGACGCGCACGGCCGGGTTCGCGGAGCCGCTCACCGAGACCTGGCCGATCCCGTCGATCTGCGACAGCGACTGCTGCAGCACCGTCGACGCGGCGTCGTACAGCTTCGCGGGCGACGAAGTCTCCGACGTCAGCGACACGATCATGATGGGCGAGTCGGCCGGGTTGACCTTGCGGTAGGTCGGATTGCTCTTCAGCGCGGCGGGCAGGTCGGCACGCGCCGCGTTGATCGCGGCCTGCACGTCGCGCGCGGCGCCGTCGATGTCGCGGTTCAGGCCGAACTGCAGGATGATCCGCGCATTGCCGACCGTGCTCGTCGACGTCATTTCGGACACGTCGGCAATCGAGCCGAGGTGCCGTTCGAGCGGGCTCGTCACGCTGGTCGCAACGGTCTCGGGGCTCGCGCCGGGCAGCGACGCCTGCACCGAGATGGTCGGGAAGTCGACCTGCGGCAGCGGCGACACGGGCAGCTTGATGAACGCGAACAGGCCCGCGAGCGCGACGCCGATCGCGAGCAGCGTCGTCGCGACGGGGCGGGTGATGAAGGGGCGCGACAGGTTCATCGCTTACGCGCCCGTGTGCCTGCCGGCATCGCGGCCGGGGCCGTGGCGTTCGAACCAGCCGCGCACGCGGCGCGCGAGCGAGTCGAAGCCGAGATAGATCACGGGCGTCGTGAACAGCGTCAGCACCTGCGACACGATCAGGCCGCCGGCGATCGCGATCCCGAGCGGCTGGCGCAGCTCGGAGCCCGCGCCGGAGCCGACGATCAGCGGCACCGCGCCGAGCAGCGCGGCGAGCGTCGTCATCAGGATCGGCCGGAAGCGCAGCAGGCACGCCTGGTAGATCGCCTCGCGCGGCGGCTTGCCTTCGACGCGCTCGGCCTCGAGCGCGAAGTCGATCATCATGATCGCGTTCTTCTTCACGATACCGATCAGCAGCACGATGCCGATGATCCCGATGATGTCGAGATCGTGCCCGGTGATCATCAGCGCGAGCAACGCGCCGACGCCGGCCGACGGCAGCGTCGACAGGATCGTGATCGGGTGGATGTAGCTTTCGTACAGCACGCCGAGCACGATGTACATCGTGATGACCGCAGCGAGGATCAGGAACAGCTGGTTCGACAGCGATGCCTGGAACGCGAGCGCCGCGCCCTGGAAGCGCGTCTGGAACGACGCGGGCAGCCCGATGTCCTTCTCGGCGGCATCGATCGCCTTGACCGCCTCGCCGAGCGACGCGCCCGCCGCGAGGTTGAACGAGATGGTGGTCGACGGGAACTGCGACAGGTGCGCGACCAGCAGCGGCGACGGCCGCTCGTGGAACGACGCGATCGACGACAGCGGCACCTGGCCGCCGCCCGCCGACGGCAGGTAGATGTCGTTCAGCGATTGCGCGTAGTGCTGCTCCTTCGGCTCGGACTCGAGAATCACGCGGTACTGGTTCGACTGCGTGAAGATCGTCGACACGATGCGCTGGCCGAACGCGTCGTACAGCGCGTTGTCGACGGTCGCCGGCGTGATGCCGAAGCGCGCGGCGCTCGGACGGTCGATCTCGATGTAGACGGACTGGCCGTTGCTCTGCAGGTCGGTCGCGACATCGGCGAGCGACGGCTCCTGCTGCAGCCGCGCGACGAGCTTCGGCACCCAGGTCGCGAATTCTTCCGAGTTCGGGCTCGTCAGCATGAACTGGTACTGCGTCGGGCTGACGGTCGAGTCGATCGTCAGGTCCTGCACCGACTGCATGAACAGCGAGATGCCGGTGACGTTCGCGACGCGGTGCTGCAGGTCGCGGATGATCTGCGCGGCCGTCCTGGAGCGTTCGTCGCGCGCCTTCAGGTTGATCAGCATCCGGCCGCTGTTCAGCGTGATGTTGCTGCCGTCGACGCCGATGAACGACGTGAGGCTCTCGACGTTCGGATCCTTCAGGATCTCGGCCGCGAGCGCCTGCTGGCGCTCGGCCATCGCGCCGTACGAGATCGACTGCGGCGCCTGCGTGATCGCCTGGATCACGCCGGTATCCTGCGCGGGGAAGAAGCCCTTCGGCACGTAGACGTAGAGCAGGGCGGTGAGCGCGAGCGTCAGCAGCGCGACGACGAGCGTCGAGCGCTGGCGGTTCAGCACCCATTCGAGCGCGACCCCGTAGCGCGCGATGACCCAGTCGATCGCCTGGTGCACGCGTGCCTCGAAGCGATGGCTTTCGGGCGGCGGCGAATGGCGCAGCAGCTTCGCGCACATCATCGGCACAAGCGTGAGCGACACGATTGCCGAGATCACGATCGTCACCGCGAGCGTGATCGCGAATTCATGGAAGAGGCGCCCGACCACGTCGCCCATGAACAGCAGCGGGATCAGCACCGCGATCAGCGACACCGTCAGCGAGATGATCGTGAAGCCGATCTGCTTCGAGCCCTTCAGCGCGGCCTCGAGGCTCGTCTCGCCTTCCTCGACGTAGCGCGCGATGTTCTCGATCATCACGATCGCGTCGTCGACCACGAAGCCGGTCGCGATGGTGAGCGCCATCAGCGACAGGTTGTTCAGCGAGAAGCCGGCCAGGTACATCACCGCGAGCGTGCCGATCAGCGACAGCGGCACCGACAGGCTCGGGATGATCGTTGCGTAGATGTTCGCGAGGAACAGGTACATCACGAGCACGACGAGCGCGACCGCGAGCAGCAGCTCGAACTGCACGTCGCGCACGGCGGCGCGGATCATCGTCGTGCGGTCGGTGACGATCTCCACGTCGAGCGCGGCCGGCAGCGTTTCCTGCAGCTTCGGCAACTGCGCCTTGATCGCGTCGACCGTCTGGATCACGTTCGCACCCGGCTGGCGCAGCACGTTCAGGATGATCGCGGGGTCGGCATTCACCCACGCGCCAAGCTTGGTGTTCTCCGAGCCGGCGACGACCGTCGCGACGTCGGTGAGCATCACCGGGCGGCCGTTCTTGTACGCGACCACCGCGCTGTTGTACTGGTCCGCGCTCGTCAGCTGGTCGTTCGCGTTGATCGTGTACGCGCGCGTCGGGCCGTCGAAGTTGCCCTTCGGCGTGTTCACGTTCAGGTTCGAGATCGTCGTGCGCAGGTCGTCGAGGTTCATCCCGTACTGCGCGAGCGCGGTCGGGTTCGCCTGGATCCGCACGGCCGGCCGGTTGCCGCCCGACAGGCTGACGAGACCGACGCCCGCGACCTGCGAGATCTTCATCGCGAGGCGCGTGTCGGCCAGATCCTGCACCTGCGTGAGCGGCAGCGTCTTCGACTTGACGGCGAGCGTCAGCACCGGCGCATCGGCCGGGTTGACCTTCGCGTAGATCGGCGGGGCAGGGAGGTCGGACGGCAGCAGGTTGCCGGCCGCGTTGATCGCGGCCTGCACTTCCTGTTCGGCGATGTCGAGCGGCAGGTCGAGCGAGAACTGCAGCGTGATCACCGACGAGCCGGCCGAGCTTTGCGACGACATCTGGTTCAGCGACGGCATCTGCCCGAACTGCCGTTCGAGCGGTGCGGTGACCGACGAGGTCATCACCTCCGGGCTCGCGCCCGGGTAGAAGGTCTGGACCTGGATCGTCGGATAGTCGACTTCCGGCAGCGCGGCGAGCGGCAGGAAGCGCAGCGCGACGAGACCGGCCAGCATGATCGCCGCCATCAGGAGGGCGGTGCCGACCGGCCGGAGAATGAAGAGGCGGGATGGATTCATCGAGCGGCCCGGGCGTTACTGGGCCGCGGGGGCCGCTGCCTGCGACGCGCCGTGCCTGTGTCCGCCGCGATGGCCGCCGGCGCCCGATGCACCCGACGCCGCACCGGCGCCGCGCGCGCCCGATGCGCCTTTCGGCTTGTCGGCCGGGATCGAGATCTTCGCGCCTTCGCGCAGGCGGTCCGAGCCGTCGGTCACCACGCGCTCGCCGAGCGACACGCCGCTGACGATGCTCGTGCGTTCGCCGTCGACCGGGCCGATCTTGACCTTGCGCACGGTCACCGTGTTGTCGGGTTTCACGACGTAGACGAACTGGCCGATCGAGCCCGTCAGCACCGCGGACGTCGGCACGATCGTCGCATCGCGCAGCACGTCGACGAGCAGGCGCGTGTTCACGAACTGATTCGGGAACAGCAGGCCTTCCTTGTTATCGAAGTTCGCGCGCAGCTTGACCGTGCCGGTGCTCGTGTCGATCTGGTTGTCGAGCGTCGCGAGCGAGCCCGTCTCGAGCGGCACCGTGTTGTTGCGGTTGTACGCGGTGACCGACAGCTTCTGGCCCGCGTTCACCTGCTTGAGGATCTGCGGCAGGTTGTCTTCCGACGTCGTGAAGATCACGCTCATCGGCTGCAGCTGCGTGATCACGACGAGGCCGTTGGTATCGCCCGGCGTCACGTAGTTGCCGGGATCGACCTGGCGCAGGCCGACACGGCCCGACACCGGCGCGGTGATGCGCGCATACGTGAGGTTCAGTTTCGCGGAATCGATCGCGGCCTGGTCGGTCTTCACCGCGCCTTCGTATTGCTTGACGAGTGACGCCTGCGTATCGACGGTCTGCGACGCGATCGAGTCCTGCGACAGCAGCGTCTGGTAGCGCTTCAGGTCGAGGCGGGCCGTCGCGAGCAGCGCCGAGTCGCGCGCGTGCGTGCCTTCGGCGTTCTCGAGCGACACCTGGTACGGGCGCGGGTCGATCTGCGCGAGCACGTCGCCTTTCCTGACGATCTGGCCTTCCTGGAACGAGACCGACTGCAGGTAGCCCGACAGCTGCGTCTTGACCGTCACGTTCGCGAGCGGCGTGACGGTGCCGAGCGCGGATAGCACGATCGGCATTTCGCCTTGCGTCGCGGTCGCGACCTGCACGGGCTGCGGAACGTTCGCCATCGCGGCGGGGCCGCCGCGGCCGCGGTGGCCGCCGGCACCACCGGCGGCGCTGGCGCC
>NZ_JAAGPP010000047.1:0-55138 GCF_017104975.1 Burkholderia sp. Ac-20344 | reverse complement strand
GATTCTTACATCCGCTGGTACAACGCCAAGCGGATTAAGATCTCGCTTGGCTCACTGAGTCCGCTCGAATACCGGGAGCGCCTCGGGCTCGCGGCATAAACCAGTCCAAGATTCTAGCCGCACCCCCTTTTGGCTACATAGAAATGTCCGCTTTCGGGCCGCGTAAGCTGTTCGGCCGCCGGGTGTCCGGCGCCGGAGGCTGCGATGGCTGCAACGGAGCGGATCACGATGACGATGCGCGAGCTGGACAGGTTCAAGGTCATTCAGGACGTGGCCGACGGCAAGCTCAAGCCGTGGCGTGCAGCGGAACGGCTGGAGTTGACGACACGGCAGATGTGCGACGGAAGCAATTCCGACCACTTCGGAGTCTGCGTAACGTATTGAATATAAAAAATTTCCATTGTTTGGTGGCCAAAGATGCTTCTTGGGCATTCGGAAGGAATCTCGATCACTTGCTATGCAAGGAGCAGCAATCTTGACCAATTCTTTGTATGGCGCCCCAAGTTGGCCAGTCGTTGACCACTCAGGCTTGAATGTAGCCACTCGTTGCCCGCCGAAATTTCTGGAGCATCGCTTTTGGAGTCTTAGCCTTATCCGTGCCGATCCGGCCTCCGACGCTCCCCTCGGCGTGTGTGATGCGCAGACAACTCAAAGCTATGTTGGTCCCGAGATCGCTGGCGCTGGCGGACAGATTCGCTACTAGCTGAACCGAGCGAAGTAGCTCTTGCAGCCCTCAGCGGTAGCCACGAGAGCAAAAATGAATGTGTGTCGGTTACATATAAAAAGGAAATGTGCCCTTCTCGAACGAAGGTGCTTAGACCATTTCCTCACTGAATTCTAGGGAAATCTGCGGATTGCAAGATTGCCCTAGAAATCGCGACCGCCAGCGAGCATTTTTGATTATCAGCCGTTGGTTTGCGTCGCATCGCGTTGTATTACATTTGCGAAATCGCCATGCCGAACTTGGGGGCACCCCTGCTCTACCACGAGTCGGATCTGCTGATCGATGAGCACTATACCGACACGGCCGGGTTCACCGATCACGTGTTCGGTTTATTCCCGTTCGAAGGGTCCGTGTTTGCACCGCGTATCGCTGATCTCCCCGACTACGTCTGGCATGCCAACAAGCGGGTTGCTCACGGGCGATTCCGGCCGCTGCGCTCCATCAAACCAGGCACTCCGCGGTCTTAGCGTAACAATCTGTCTCTTGAGGGTACCCCAAACCGACGGCTCAACCGTCACTTCTGCGACGCACTTCCTCAATCGGCCTGACGGTGGCGTCATTGCCCTGACGCATCGCCATCCGATTACACCTCCTTTCGAAAGAATTTAAGTGAGAATTATTCCATTGCAAATCAATATCGATGGAAAAATACATAAATCCCCGCATTCCTGTCAGGCTATTCGACGCTTAGTCCGATAAGCATCCACAATAAAAAACTATTTCCAAACCCGAAACAATCCTAAATCTTCAATTCTGCTAGACTCCGCCTGCATATATCCGTTCGCGCACCTTCCGTTCGGATTTCCATTATGCGAAAAGCCGTCTAACTCCATCTATATCACTGAAACCGTCGGAGGCTCCAATGTCGAGTCGTGCACGAATTTCGATTGTATTTGGCGGAAAGTCTGCAGAACATCGCGCATCTCTAGAATCGTTCCGTCACGTTGTCGGGGAGATTCATCAAGGTGAATCCATCGAGATTGACGAGATCTACTACGTGGATGTCGAAGGTCGCGTCACGATCAGGCCCTTCCGACCCGACTGCCCATTGAACGACTACATGCGGTCTAGTGAGCCCGTGCCTTACTGGGAAGCCCTCGGCAGGATGGCTAACGCCGGCACGTTTGTCCTGAATCTGTTGCACGGGAACTTCGGTGAAGACGGCCATGTTCAAGGTGCAGCGGCCATAACGTCGGTACCCGGAAGTTTTGGCCCCGTTCTCGCTGCAAGCCTGGCGATGAGCAAATACCACATGAATCAGTTTGTCTCCAGTACGCATCCGGAGGCAAAAATACCGGACACTCTCCTGCTGCATGAACGTGATCTTTCGGATGCTGGCCCCCATATCACCGATCGCTTTTCCGGAACCACAGTCGTCGTCAAGCCTAATTCGTTGGGGGCATCATTATTCACTCAACGCTATCTTGTCGATTTCGAAAATATTGCATCGATCAAAGCGAATCTTGAGCAGATATTCGAATATGACGCGCACGCCATTATTCAAGAGTATATTTCTGGCGCCGAGTATTCAGTTGGATGCATTCAGAATGGCGAATCTATCGACGCCTTGCCCGTCGTCCGCATCGAAACGGATGGTGCATTTTTCGGTCACGAACAAAAACATCGGATCGGAAAAGCAAACGAGATCGTTTTAACAGACGAATCGAAAATAATTCGGACTCTGAAGAATATGTCCGTCGACATATTCCGGTCCGTTGGCTTCAGAAACATGTGCCGATTCGATTTCATCGTTTCTCCGGATGACTCGATTTTCTTCCTCGAGGCCAATCCGATCCCGGGATTGATGCGCAACAGCATCTTCCCAAAGATGCTCGCGGCGTCCGATATCACCCTCGGCGAAGTAATTCTGCAGTTCCGTAGCAACCTTCTGTCGGAGAAGCTGCGAAAAAGCTTCGTCGACTATCAAATCGACTGATACGGAGGCAAACATGGAGAGAATCGGTCTGATAGGTGGGGTAAGCTGGGTTTCGACGATGGAATACTATCGCCGGCTGAATATGCGGGCACAGCAATCGGGAGGCTCGCATGTTTCCGCAGATATCGTCATGGTAAGCTTGAACTTCGAAGAAATCCTCGCACGGCAGAATGCCAACGATGGCGACGGCGAGTACGCGATTCTCGCCCGGGCGGCGGATGTCATTCAGCATGCAGGGGCACGGAAGCTACTGATCTGCTCAAACACCACAAGCAATACTTGCGACCGACTTCAGAACAGCTTCGAACTGGACATCGTCAATATTATCGACGCAACCCGATCGCACGTTCTGGACCACGGCTACAAGCGCGTCGGGCTATTGGGAACCCGATATGTGATGGAACGCGAGTTCTATCGAGAGCGCCTCGAATCGGCTGGCGTCGAAGTGGTGATACCCAACGCAGGCGACCGTGTAGTGATCCACAACATCATTTACCGCGAGCTGTGCCATGGAATCTTCTCCCAAGTATCGCGCGATATCTTCATGGGCGTCGTGAAGCACTTCGCGCTCTCCGGCGTTGAGGCCGTCATTCTGGGATGCACCGAGATTCCGCTTATCCTCCCGGATTTCAGCTTCCACGGTGGAATCGCCGTCATCGATTCCATCGACGTACATCTCGATTCGGCACTCGGCATATCGAACAACAGATCCACGATTGAGGACCGCGACAGTGAGCTCGGTACAGACCGAATTTTTTCTCGCAATCCTAGTGCTCGTCACCGTTCGGACGCTAGTGTTCAGGCGGGTCGTTAACGACGTCGATCCCGATGCCACTTCGCTATGCGTAGGTCTTGGCACGGTCGCGAGCTGCGTGACGTTGTGGTCGGCTCTGGCTGCATTCGGTCGTGCACCCACTCTTCATCCAAGCGCTGCAGGTATTGGTGCCGGCCTAATTAAGGGAGCGCTTCTCGCTGCGTTGATGGGAATGCAGCAACGTCTAATCGGGCGGAGCCTCTCGGCGACGACCTATACGTTTCCTATCGCAGTTGGACTCATCGCGATAGTCGAATCGTGGGCATTCGGTACACGCCTCACGCCTGGCAGTGTCGCCGCCGTCGCAATTCTTTTCGCGGCTGGGGTCGGCTTTGCCATGTTCGGCCATCTCGCTTCGATGAAAGCGGAAGACAAGCAGCGCTTTACCTGCATGATCGTGTTGGTCGTCGGATTCGCAGTCTGCGACAAGATCGGCATCCCTCGAACAGGCTGGCTCCCGTATCTCTTCTGGACCGGTATTGGTAATGTCCTCACGGCATGGCTGATCCGACGCAAGCTGTTCGGCATTCGCATCCCACCACTACTTTTCATCGGCGCAATCTGGGCAATACCCGAACTATTCTTCAATTTCTCGTTGCAGGAAAACTTACCCGTCGCTCTCGGCTACCTGGCGATTGCCTTGCGCGTTCCGTTGCTGTTGGGCGTTTCGGCCATTCTCTACGGTGAAGGCAAACTCCGGGAACAACTCGCGTTCGGCGCGGTTGCCGTCGTTGGCGTCGCGCTTCTGTTCATGGGATGACAAATGATCGAAGTGCCGTATTTTTCGCAGTGGGAATCCAGAACGCTGATCCGCCAATTTCTGTCGCTTGAACTGCGTTCTGAGGAAGATCCACTTTGGCGCAACTCGGGCGCCAGCAGTCCCGACGAATATGCTCAGTGGAGTCCTCATATCTGCGGCATAGCCTGCCTGAAGATGGTGCTGGCACATCGCACGACCCGGGTGATTCCGTTGCTCGAGCTCGTTCGTGAAGCCGTCACGCTCGGCGTCTATCAACCAGAGCTGGGAGAAAAAGGCAAACGCCTGCTCTATCGGCCGTTCGTACGCTGGATCAGCGAGCGCTTTCAAATTGAAGGCCGTGTTGTCGAACACACGGAATCATCCAGCATTGAACCCAAGCTGCGTGAAGGCCATATGCTCATGGCATCCGTTCATCCGGGCATTCGGCATACCGGATTTGAACCGCCCGCCCGCGGCGGACATCTCGTCCTAGTGCTCGGCGTCAATCCGGCGACCGACGAGTGGGTGTTCCACAATCCGTCGGGTTTCGAGCAGTGCACGCAAGAATACGTCGCGATGCAGCGAAGTACTTTCGATCGCTATTTCGCGAACCGCGGGATCTTGATCGCACCTGCAGTCTCCGCATAACGAGCGTTCCATGGCGGACGTTGGCAAAAATGGGGCGATGCTCACTCACCGCATCGAGCGCCCGCCGGACGCTTCCCGCACGTCGACGACGACAATGGTTGGCCGATCTATCTTGTCGCGTTGCGCGTGTGCCGGCCGTATGCGCACGCCCATGCCTCAAACCAGAGCTAACCGCGCATTCGCGTCGGCCACTCAAAACACTTCGGGGTCGAACGGTTCACCTAGCCAGGCTAGCAACTCGCGCCTGGCGTCGGTCATCCGGCCGGCATGCAACACGATCGCGAAGATAGCGGCATACCGCGCTCGCGAAGCAGCCAAGATGGATTTGGCTGACGGGCCGCACTGATACCAACCGGTACGTATATTTCGATGCGCTTCACCTTAGCGTACGTAAAAATCCGAATCTTGAGGGCACCCCGACACGCACGATGCGTCGGGCACGCAGTTGGGTGCCGCGAAAAACACTACGTACCGTACCGACGTTTTCGCAAAGTACGGTAGCGAAGCCGATGCGCAGATCCGCGACGTCATCGAGCAGAACAAGATTGCACCGCGCGTGGCATCTGACAAGCAGCTCGTTGCGGTTCCGTCAGCCGGCAAGACTGCACATCACGCCGGGTGATGCGGGCCGATCCATCACCGATCTGGGGCTTGCCGGCGTCGGGAACAAACGTATGCCGGTTATGCTCCCAGCCAGTATGGATCTACAGACACCTCCGTCGTTAGCGCGTGTGTTTCGATCGTGTAGAAACGGATGCGCCGGCCGTCAGGATCCTCGATCGCGAGAAGCCAGCCAAGGGCATCGGTGAGCACGGGCGAATGCACTATGCCAATTGCGTCGAAATGAGCAGCCTCACGAATCCGGTATCGATATCGTGGTGCATAGCGTGACGAAATACATCGGCGGTCACAACGACCTGATGGCCGGCTGCGTCACCGGATCGCGAGCCCTCGTCGAACGTATCTGGGACACCAGCTATACCACCGGCGCCGTGGGTGCGCCGTTCAATACCTGGCTTTCGCTGCGCGGCATCCGGACCCTCGGGCTGCGGATGAAACAGCACAATGCAAACGGTCAGACGATTGCGACCTGCCTCGAAGGGCATCCGGCGGTGAAGGCGGTCTACTATCCGGGCCTGGCGTCGCATCCGCAGCACGAACTGGCGAAACGCCAGATGAGCGGCTTCGGCGGCGTCGTGACGTTCGAGCTTCGGAACGGGTATGACGCGGCGCACCGCTTCATCGAGCGGCTGAAAATACCGACGCATTCGGACGGGCTGGGCGGCGTCAACTCCACGGTCCTGCAGCCTGCGTCGTTCTTCGGCAACCGGCTTTCCGAGGAACGGCTCGCGCAGATGGGGCTGAGCGTCGGCATGGTGCGGATCTGTTCAGGGATCGAAGAGACGGCGGACCTGATTGCCGACATCGAACAGGCGCTGGGGTGAGCGCCGGATGGGCACTCCTCGCGCACGAGACGTCATAAAACGACGACGATCAAACAACCCAGGAAGGACTCGCTGATGACCCACTCCCCCCGGATCGCACTCGTCACGGGCGCCAACAAGGGCATTGGACTGGAGATCGCACGGCAACTTGGCGTGGCCGGCGTCTCTGTCATTCTGGGTGTGCGTGATGCGCAACGAGCACGCGTCGCACTCGACGACCTGTCCTCACAAGGGCTCTCCGTGCAAGCCGTTCCCCTCGACCTCAATGACGAAGCGAGCATCGCCGCGGCAGCCGAAAGCATCCTGACGCAATACGGCAAACTGGATATCCTCGTCAACAACGCGGGCATCGTCGACGCGGCTGACGGACCACCCAGCACGGCCTCACCGGACGCTGCGAGGCGCATCCTGGAAACGAACTTCATTGGCACGCTGGCAGTCACGCAGGCGATGCTACCGTTGCTGCACAAGTCGCCAGCCGCGCGAATCGTCAACTTGTCCAGTGCGCTCGGCTCACTCACGCTGAACGGCGATCCGGCCTCTCCCTACTATGCAGCGCGTCTGATAGGTTACAACGCGTCCAAAGCGGCGCTCAACATGCTCACCGTACAACTTGCGGAAGAACTGAAAGGGACCGCGATCGCGGTGAATTCGGTGAGTCCGGGATATGTCAAGACTGACCTGACCGGCCACAAAGGATTCCTGACCGCTGAAGAGGCAGCAAAGCTTCCAGTCAAGTATGCGCTGCTCGGCGAAGATACCGTTTCCGGCACCCTTGTCGGATCGAACGGGGCGACGCCGTGGTGATCGATCGCGCGAACGGAGCAGGCCTGCCATTGGACTGCAAGCGTTGCTCCAATGCCCTTGGGGACGGGTTTCGCATGTCGCGAGATGTCCGTTCCCACGAGCCGTGCCGCTCAAGTCCATAGCGTTATACGCACCCTCGTTCCACGTCCTGCCGATGCCTCCGAGATCGAGATCGTTCCGCCATGCGCCCGGACGATTTCCCTTGCGATCGCAAGGCCGAGCCCGCTGCCCTCTTCTTCCGACAAGCGGAAAAACGGCTCGAACACACGCTCGCGCAATGCGTCCGGAATACCGGGGCCTTCGTCGGCGACATCGACATGAACCGCGGCATCCGCGCGACGCGCTTCGACGGTGACGCGCGTACGCTCGGGCGAATATCGGATCGCGTTGTCGATCAGATTCGACATCACGGCCGACAGGAGCGGCTCGCTGCCCGTCACGACAAGTGCATCGGCGAGCGAGACGACCAGCTCGATATCGCGACGCCTCGCCGCAAGCGCGAGCTTTTCCACCGCCGCCGTGACGACATCCTTCAGGTCGACGGCCTCCCCACCAAACGCGGTGTAATCGGCGGCTTCGGCCTGGGCGAGCATCAGCAACTGATTGATCAGCGCGACCATCGCGCGGTTGCTGTGATGCATCGCCGACAGTGTCTCGCGCACTTCGTCGAGCGTGCTCTGTCGGCGCGCGTATTGCAATTGCGATCCCAGCAGCGTCAGCGGCGTACGGATCTGGTGTGCGGCATCGGCGATGAAGCGTCGCTGCGTCGCCGTCTGACGCTCGATCACTTCCAGCGATGCGTTGAAAGCCGCCACCATCGGCTCCAGTTCGGCATGCAGATCCGTCGAGTCGACACGCGCCCGACTTCGCAGCGGGTCGGCCGTCAGGCCGCGGGCCAGCTTTTCGAGCGGCCGCAATTCAAACGCGAGACCTGCGCATATCAGCATCATCGCAACAGCAATGCTGCCGACGACATACATGATCTGGGGCTCCCACAGCGAAGTGATCAACGCATCGCGTGCGACGAGCGTACGCCCCACCGACACGACCACTTCAATCGTGCGACCCTCATCGAACATCGGCCGCGTGAGCGAGACGGCACGGATCGGGAACCCGGAAACGCGCGCGTCATACCACTGCGGCGAACTGCTCGGACGCGCACGCGGAAACTCGGAGGTGCCCGCGATCATCGCCCCCTCCGCGATTTCCACCCGATAGAACACTTGATCGCCGTCCGGCGTGCCGACGATCTGAATCGTGCTGGGGGACACCGACACGACCAGATCGCGGCCATTCCAGCGCACATCGGCCGCCATGACGCGCGCCGCCGCGAGCAGCGCCGCATCCTGAAGCAGATCCGCCGTGCGGCGTGCATTCGCATGCGTAATCCATGCGCTCAGCAGGCCGAACGCGGTCATCGGCACGATGAGCCAGACCAGCAGCCGCGCGCGCAGGCTACGTCTGCTGCGCTTCATGTTCCAGCAGATAACCGAGCCCGCGCAGTGTGATGATGGCGGCCGTGCTCTTTTCGAGCTTCTTCCGCAGTCGCGAGATATAAATCTCGATTGCGTCGCCGCTTGGAGGCGCATCGCGGTCGTCAACGGCTTTCGCGAGCAGCGACTTCGACACCGTGCGGCCGGTTTGCAGGATCAGCGCCTCGAGCACGGCGTGTTCGCGCGGCGTGAGCGTCATCATGTCGGCGCCGACGAAAAACTGCCGCCGGTCGATGTCGTACAGCAAGGTGCCGCAGCGAATCCGGTTGGAGCGCACCGGTGCATGGCGTCGCGCCAGCACCTTGATGCGCGCGACCAGTTCGCGATCGTCGAAGGGTTTGACGACGTAGTCGTCCGCGCCGTCGCTCAGGCAAATGACCTTTTCGCCGATATCGCCCGTGGCGGTCAGGACCAGCACGGGCGTATCGTTGGTATCGCCGCGCATCCGTCGCAGCACGGCCTTGCCCGACATGCCGGGCAGATTGAGGTCGAGCAGCACGACGTCGTAGCGCATGCCGGAGAGCGACGCCAGGGCCGCTTCGCCGTCGGGCACGTGATCGACGAGGAAGCCCTCGTCGAGCAGCGTTTTCGCGAGCCAGTGCGCCAGTTTGCGGTTATCTTCGACAAGCAGGAGCTTCATCGTTCCGGGACGCATTGCAGCCTGTGGCTGTTGCGGATCGTAGGTGACCAGTAGAGTACCAGCGTTGCCACCGCGCCACACAGCGCGGCGGCGCCCATCCATGCACCTGGCGCGGCCTTGTCTCCGGTGAAATGGATCAGGGATGTCGAGATGGCCGGCGTAAAGCCGCCCACCAGTGTCGCAAGACTGTAGGCCATGGAGAACCCCGTCGTGCGCACGTGCGCCGGCATCAACTCGGTCAGCGCGACGACCATTGCGCCGTTGTACCACGCATAGAGTGCGGAGAGCCACAGATCCACCAGCAGCAGGCGCTCGAACGACGGCGCGGCGACGAGCCAGCGCATGGCCGGATACGAAGTCAGGATCGTCAGTACGGTGAAAGCCAGCAGGACGGGCCGACGCCCGACACGATCCGACACGGCGCCCGAAATCGGTAGCCAGACGAGGTTCGACACGCCCACGCATACGGTCACGACAAGCGAATCGATCGACGACAGATGCAGCACGGTTTTGCCGAACGTGGGCGTATACGTGGTGATCAGATAGAACGACGCCGTGGTCATCACGACGAGCCCCATTCCCGCGAAAATCAGTCCGGCATTCTGCGCCATCGACAGCATGATCTCGCCCATGTGCGGATGATGCTTGCGCGTGGCGAACGCGTCGGTCTCGCGCAGCGTGCGGCGTATCAGGAACAGGAACGGCACGATCAGGCAGCCGATCAGGAACGGAATGCGCCATCCCCACATGCTGATGCTGGCGGGCGGGAGTGCCTGGTTCAGCACTACGCCGAGCGATGCAGCGAAGATCACCGCCACCTGCTGACTGCCCGACTGCCATGAGCAGAAGAAACCGCGCTTGCCGGGCGGTGCGATCTCGGCGAGATAGACCGACACGCCGCCGAGTTCGACGCCGGCGGAAAATCCCTGCAGCAATCGTCCGATCAGCACGATCGTCGGCGCGGCCAGTCCGATCGACGCATAGCCCGGCACAAAGGCCACGCAGGCGGTGCCGACGGCCATGAGCGCCAGCGACAGGATGAGCCCTTTTCGGCGCCCGTGACGATCCACGTAGGCACCCAGCACGAGTGCCCCGACAGGACGCATGACGAAGCCCGCGCCGAATACCGAAAGCGCAAGCAGCAACGAGACGAATTCGTTCTCCGCCGGGAAGAACGTGCGCGCGATGGCACTTGCGTAGTAGGCGTAGACAGTGAAGTCGTACATCTCCAGAAAATTGCCGCTGACCACGCGGAATACGGTGCGAAACAGCGATTCGGGACGGCTTGAGGCATCGTGCTTCATGAGTTCCTCTCAGGCTGAGGGACGAGTCGTGTCACCGGTGATGCATGCGCATCGCCGGACCAGAGTCTGCGTCGTGTGAATGTTCGGCGGGACTACCCGATGTCCATCACCGCCTTGCCCGACTGGCGGCGCTCCTCGAGGGCAGCATGCGCTTCCTCGACGTTGTCCAGCGTGTAGCGCCCGTTGATTTCGACGCGCAACGCACCCTGCGCGATGGCGGCGAACACGTCGTCGGCGCGGCGCTGCACGGTAATCGCGTCAGCGAGATGGTCGGCGAGCCGCGGGCGTGTCAGGAAAAGCGAGCCGGCTTCGCCGAGTTCGTAGGGATCGAGATCGCGGATCGGGCCGGTCACCGAGCCGTAGTTGACGACCAGCCCACGCACCCGGGTCGAGCGGAAGCTGTCGCGCAACGTAGTCTTGCCGACGGCATCGAACACCACGTCCACGCCCCGACCATCGGTCAATTCGCGGATGCGATCCGCGAAGCCGCCGTTCTCGTAGAGCAGGACATGATCCGCACCGCGCGCACGCGCGATCGCGGCCTTGTCGGCCGTGCTCGTCGTGGCGAACACCTCGATGCCGCGCCGCTTCGCGAGTTGCACCAGCAATTGGCCGATGCCGCCTGACGCAGCATGGACGAGACAGTTCATGCCGGGTTCGAGCTTCGCAACGTCGTCGAGCAGATAATGCGCAGTCGAACCCTGAAAAATCGCTGCTGCGGCGAGATCGTACGGAATGTCGTCCGGGATGCGTGCAAGCCGCGCGGCAGGGACGACTGCATACTGGGCGTACGCGCCCCAGACGATGCACCACGCGACGCGATCGCCAGCGCGCACGGATGTGACACCCGCCCCCACCTCCACGACCTCTCCCGCGCCCTCCATGCCAAGGGTGCACGGAATCCGCACGGGATAGGTGCGCGAATCGCGGTACTTCCCCTGTCGCGTATGAACGTCCATGAAGTTGATGCCGGCTGCAACCACACGCACCAGCACTTCGCCCACGCCCGGCTTCGGCACGTCGATATCCACCCGACGCAGCACTTCGGGGCCGCCGTATTCATGAATCTGAATGGCTCGCATGAGCATGTCTCCTTCGTTTGATCATGTTTGAACGAAATGCGCGTCTTGTCTTATCGGCGCGCATCGACGAAACGGTTGGTCCACGTGCGCGTCAAGTCAACGTGGTGCGGCATGACGTCGGCATCGACGTCGGCGACGATCGCGAGCACGGTCTGCGGCGCATCGGGCGCCATGCGCCCGGTGGACGAGAATGCCGGCTTCATGATGGTCAGCGCCTTATGGTAGGCGGCGCGGTCGCCGCCCTTGAGCGACTCGGGCACCGCCGCTTCGATATCGGCCTGGTCGTGCGTCTTGATGAAATCCAGCGCAGCCTGCACTGCGCGCACGAGACGCGCAGTCTCGTCGGGATGTGCGTCGATCCATTCCCTGCGCATGTAGATGCATGCGCCAACGTACGAGCCGCCCAGTTGCGCACGCGTGTCCGCTACACCGCGCAGGTCGATGACTGGTCGCACCACGGCGCGGGTCAACAGACGCGTCGCGGTCGGCTCCTCCGTCATGCCCGCATCGATGTCGCCCGAAGTCATCGCCCGCTCGAATGCAGCCTCGGCCGCGAGCGGTATCACCGTGTAGGCGTCGGACGCAAGACCCGCGCGCTTCGCGAGATATCGGGTCAGCACATAGGTTGACGAACCAAAACCGGTCACGCCCAGCCTGCGCCCTTTCGTGTCGGCCATCGTCCGGATGCCGTTGGAGGCGCTCGCCAATTCGATGACGCCCGCCGATTGTCCGAGCACGATCACCGATTGCACATCCATCCCTCGACTCTGAAGCGCGATGACGTGATCGTAGTAGCCGACCGCGCCCTCGATCGCGCCCGCGACGAGTTCAGTCGACACATCGATGCCCGACGGCAACGACATGATCCGCACATCGAGCCCTTCCCGACGAAAGTAGCCGAGCCGGTCCGCGAGGATCACCGGCAGATAGATCAGCTTGGCGGCACCGCCGGTCATCAGGCGGAGCGGTTGCGCGGGCGCTGCCTGGGCCGTGCACAGCACGAGCAGGCACACGAACGCACGGGACAACAGTCTTGCACCAAGCGACATCGAAAGGCTCCTGAGCATTGGCAAACGCCTCGGACGGCCGGCGTCACACTGTCAGGCAGTATAGAAAAACGTGCCCTTCTGAATGCTTTCTGTTCCGGGCGTGATTTCTACGTAGTTTCCCGGCATGAGGCTTCAACCCAATCGCCTGTAGACGCGGAAGCGATATCAAGGGCCATCCCGAGTACCCGTAGAACCACCGTACGGCATGGAGGAATTCATCCGTCAGATCTGCGAGATGCCGCCGTCGACGACCAGCTCGGTGCCCAGCATGTATCGAGACGCATCGCTCGCCAGAAAAAGTACCGCTTCGGCAATTTCGTCCGCGTCGCCCATCCGGCCCAGCGGCACCTGGGACGCCATCTGCTCCTTGAAGGCTGCCAACTGTTCCGGCGTGCGGTGACGGCTGATCAGCGGGGTGTCGATGCTGCCGGGACTGATCGCGTTGACGCGAATCGCGCGATCAAGGAGTTCACGGGACCAGCTGCGTGCCAGCGAACGAACGGCTGCCTTTGATGCGGCGAGCAGCGAGATACCCGGCCGGCCGACATGAATGATGAAGGAGGTCGTCAGGATCACCGATGCGCCTTCATTCAGGATCGGAGAGACGGCCTGCATCGAGAAGAAAACGCCCTTCACGTTGGTATCCATCATTTCGTCAAAGCGACGTTCGTCTGTCGTGGCGAGCGGTGTTCCATAAGCGATGCCGGCATTGGCGAAGAAGATATCCAGTCCTCCAAAGCGCTCGCCGATACGATGGCTCGCGGCCTGCATGTCCGCGATCGAATTCGCATCGGCAGCGAGAACCATGGCGTCGTCACCGAGAATCCTTTGAACCTGGTCGAATTTGCTCGTGTCGCGTCCGGTAACGGCAACACGTGCGCCTTCGCCGACGAACAATTTCGCCGTTGCAAGGCCAATGCCGCTGGTGCCGCCGGTGATCAGTGCGGTCTTTCCTGCAAGTCTCATACATTCATCCTCGACGTATTGACGCCGGATAGCGTCGGGAAAGCACGGTGAGCGGCAGATCGCGCGCTAGGCGCGGGAATGTTCGGCGACCGCCCCGATACGCCCTTCGGCGTCCGCGAGCGTACGCGCCATTCGGCCGAAAACCGCCTCGCGAACGTGTGACGGCGCGGCTTCGGGCAGGCCCGCATTGAAGGGCGGCTCGGGCGCATACTCCAGCAGGAGTTGAATCGACTGGGCGGTATCCGCACCGTGTAATTCCGCGACCAGTGCCAGCGCAAAATCAATTCCTGCCGTGACGCCGCCACCCGTGATGACGTTGCCGTCTCGAACGACGCGCCCGTCATCGGGCGTCGCACCAAAGAGCGTCAGCATATGGCGCCACGCCCAGTGAGAGGCTGCCCGACGACCAGTCAGAAGTCCTGCCGCGGCAAGGATGAGCGACCCCGTGCAGACAGACGTCACATGTTCCGAGAGAGCGCCGAGCCGCCGGATGGTCGCCAGGAAGCGCTTGTTTTCGATTGCAGGGACGCAACCCGCGCCCCCGGGAACGCACAGGATGTCGCATCGCTCGATTGCTTCGAGATCGGCGAGCGCGGCGAAGGTCAACCCGTGCGACTTGATTGGCACGCCGTCGAGCGACGCGACGATGATGTCAGTATCCGGAAGCATGCTCAGAATCTGATGCGGCCCGGTGAAATCGAGGTGCGTAACACCCTCGTAGAGCGGGATGACTACCGTGGTCATGTGCGCTTTCCTTTGGCTTCAGGTTCTCCAAGTAGCATTCATGGTGGCGCTAGCCACAAATCGCGTAAAGGACGTAGATCCCTTGAAATCCGCCATCGCGCACACCATCGGCTTCTTCGTTTACCCCGGGTCACCCGATCCTCGATCTGACCGGAACGGAAGGCCGAGAACCGGGACAACGAAGCGTCAGACCTGCATCTCGTGTTCCCACCAGCCGCGGGTGTTCACGTCAGCAGCGTCGGCGAGCGCTTCGAGCTCGGCGATTTCATCGGCGGCAAGCGTGATGCTGCTGGCTCGAACCAGGCCATCGACATGATCGGGCTGGGTCACGCCGATGATCGGTGTCGTTCCCTTGGCGATCGCCCAGGCCACCGCGACATCAGGCGCTGCCGCACCCCGCTTCCGACCAATCGCGGCGAGCGTGTCCGTCAGCGCTTTCAGCCGAGGCAGCAGGCGATTGTATGTTTCCGCCCGGTTGCTGCCTTCCGGCAAAGGATGCGCCGGACCGTACTTGCCACTCAGCGCGCCCTGCTCAAGCACCATATAGGCGAAGAACGGGATGCCGCGATTGCGGCAATAGTCCAGGACGCCGGCGCGCTCGGAACCGCGGCAAAGGAGACTGTAGTGGTTCTGGATGGCGTCGACCCGAAACCCGGCTTCGCCGAGAATCAGGTCGGCGTGTTCGATTTCACTCAGGTTGTGATTCGAGACGCCGACATGTTTGACCTTCCCGCTCTTCAGCAACGGAATCAGGTGCGGCGTCCACCGCGCCACGCCTGCCGGATTGTGAATCCAGTAGAGGTCGATGTAATCAGTCCCTAGGCGGGCCAGACTCTGCTCCAGCATGTCCGCCACCGGATCGGCGCCGGTTCCCGCAGCCTGCGGCGTGAATTTCGTGGAAAGCCGGTAGTCGCTGCGCGCGAAGCGCTTCAGCACGTCGCCGAGTACGGTTTCTGAACGGCCCATGCCGTACACCATGGCGGTGTCCCAGAGGCTGAATCCGGCCGCATGGGCCTTGTCGGCGACCGCTTCCAGGCCAGCCCGCGTGAGGCTGCTGCCGAAGTAGCCATTGCCCGCCTCGCCGCTGTCGCCCCAGGCCCACGTGCCCAGTGCAATCGTGGGGGTTTTCGGATTGTCGGTTGTCATGTGCGTTCCCTATTCGTTTCACGACCGGGTTTGCCGTGCCCCGGCTGCCGCTCACACTGTGATGCGCGGCGGCGCCGAACCGTTAGCCTGATATCCCGAAATAGCTGCACGATCCTCCGGAAACGGGTTCGCATTGCAGCCCTCCCGCGTCGCATGCGATAGTCGGCTGCATGGAAACCTTGACCGAAATCGCTTCCGTGATTGCCCGGCACGTGTCGATGGACGGCTTCCAGGCCACCCCGATCGAGCGCATGACGCTCGTTCGATCCTCGACGGTGACGATGCCGATGCCGAATGTTTACCGGCCGCAACTCTGTCTCGTCGCGCAGGGACACAAGGTGGTCACGCTGGGCGACCGCGTCCTCGAATATGCACCAGGGCGCTACGGAGTCGTGACCTACGATCTGCCGGCAACCGGCCGCGTGGTCGATGCGACGCCCGACAAACCCTACCTGTGCCTGTACCTCGATTTCGATCCGGTCATGCTGGCGGATCTGGCGCTGCGCGTGCCACCGCCACCGGACGCGCCCTCCCCGCCCATCGGCAAGACGGTGTCCGACGCCGGCGCCGGTCTGCTCGATGCGGCGCTACGCCTGCTGCGCCTGCTCGACAATCCGGCGGCGCTGCCCGTGCTCGGACCGCTTGCCGAGCAGGAAATCCTCTATCACCTGCTCGCCGGTCCCGACGGCGCCAGGATGCGCCACATCACCGCCAGCCAGGGTCGGGTGGCTCAGGTCGGTCGCGCCATCGCATGGCTCGGCAAGCATTTCCGGGAACGGTTCAGCATCGAGCGGCTTGCCGCGGAGGCGGGCATGAGCCCGTCGAGCCTGCACGAGCATTTTCGCGCCGTGACGGCGATGACGCCGTTGCAGTTTCAGAAGCAGCTCAGGCTGCAGAACGCGCGCAGCCTGATGCTGGTCCACGACATCGACGTCACGACCGCCGCCTTGCGCGTGGGTTACGAGAGCGCGTCGCAATTCAGTCGCGAATATCGCCGCCACTTTGGAGAATCGCCGGCACGCGACATCACTCGCTTGCGCGCATCGGCGGATTCGGCAAGGATCACTTGAGCCGGCCGCCCGGCCGACCTCGCTGCGTGCCGGGCACCGAGCAGCATGGGAATGGCGCGCCGCAAGGCAGGACGATCGCGCCGGCGAATTCATGTGCCGCACGCACGAATTGACAGCCCCCATCGGCACGCCGAAACTAACCATCCCTTTCCATCGCTGCGATCGTCGGGATGAATTTCGAAATATCAGACTTGCGAGCCTTCGTCGCGACAGCCGACCTCGGCAGCTTTCGCGCGGCGGCCGACACGCTGCATCTGTCGGCGTCCGCGCTGTCGCGCCGGATAGAAAAGCTCGAGGAGGTGCTGGGCGTCAGACTGTTCGAGCGAACGACACGGAAGATGGACCTGACGATCGTCGGTCGCGGGTTTCTCGAGCGCGCTCACCGCATCCTCAACGAGGTCGACAACTCGATGCTCGAGTTCGACGATCTTGCACGCAAGATGACCGGCGAACTCACGGTCGCGTGCGTGCCGTCGGCAGTGCGCTACTTTCTTCCGGAAACCATCGCGACCTATCATCAGCGTTACCCGGGCATTCGCCTGCGTCTCATCGACGAGCCTTCGTCGATGGTTTTTCTCGCCGTCGCGCGCGGGGAGGCCGATTTTGGCCTGACTTACGTCGGCACCGAAGAGCCGGACATCGAATTCACGCCGCTGCTCGACGACCCTTTCGTTCTCGCCTGCCCGCGCAGTCATCCGCTCGCAAAACGCAAATCCGTCGCGTGGGCGGAGCTCGCCAGCCTCGAGTATCTGGCCATCGCACAAGGCAGCGGCAATCGCGCGGTCATGGACGAAGCGCTGGCAGGCGTCGCCGGCCGGCCCAAATGGTTCTGCGAGGTACGCCACGTGCCCGCTCTCGTGAGCCTGATCGAAGCGGGCCTGGGTGTCGGTGTCGTACCTCGGCTCGCCATGCCCCGCGGCCCGCACAAGGCACTCGCCAGCGTCGCGCTCGTCGATCCGCCGATCCGGCGAACGCTGGGTGTCATCCAGCGGCGCGGCCGCGGTTTATCGTCCGCAGGCCGCTTCTTCCTTCAGTTGCTGACGGAAATGCGTGCGCCCGATGTGCCGCCCGCGAGCGCGTCCGCATAGGCGAAGCGCCGGCCACGGCTTCGGGCGGCACGGCAAAGCCTTCATGGGCATCCGGTGGCTGGACTTGATTCGTGCGCACGACGCACCAATCGAACGAAAATATGCGTTTGTTGCGTGAGCCGCTCCTGCTCGATCATGTGCGAAACGCAAGCGTCGTGCGCTTCGCAGTCGCTTGAACCGCATGGTTTTCAAATCGAAGGAGACAACGCATTCCATGACACAGCCCACTCCCACCCATGGCATCGTCACCAGGGCACATCTGACCGAGCTGACCATCGAAGCACTCTGCGCGCTCGGCCTGACGCGCGCCGATGCGACGGACACCGCGACGATCCTCGTGCTTGCCGATCTGTTCGGTTTGCGTACGCACGGCACGAGCCGTGTCGAGTCGTACGGTGCGCGCCTGCGCATCGGCGGCATCAACCCCACGCCTTCGATCACCGCCGAACAGGTGGCGCCGGCGCTTCACCGCCTCGACGGCGACAACGGCATCGGTCCGCTCGTCGGCCACCGCGCACTCGATCTGGCGATGACCGCCGCACGCGAACACGGCATTGCCTGTGTGTTCGTGCGCGGCAGCAATCACTTCGGCCCCGTGTCGCCGTATTCGTATCTCGCCGCGATGCAGGGCTTCGCCAGCATCATCGGCAGTAACGCGACGACGACGATTGCGCCGTGGGGCGGCACCGACGCGCGCCTGGGCAACAGTCCCGTCGGCTTCGGCGTCCCGAACCCGGATGGTCATCCGTTCATGCTCGACATGGCGATCAGCGTCGCGGCACGAGCGAAGATTCGCAACGCGCTCAAGCGCGGCGAGCCGATTCCCGGCGATTGGGCGACCGACGCGCAAGGCAAACCGACCACCGACCCGAAAGCCGCGCTCGACGGCTTTCTGCTGCCGATCGGCGGGCACAAGGGCTACGGCCTCGCGCTGGTGGTCGATCTGTTCGCGGGGCTGCTTTCCGGCGCGGCGTATCTCACGCACGTCAAGTCGTGGGAAGACGATCCCGAACAACCGCAGAATCTCGGCCACTTCTTCATTCTCATCGATACGACCCGACTTGGCAGCACCGAGTGGCTCGCCACGCGTATGGCCGACTATGCGGCGATCCTGCACGGCTCCAGGCCCGCGGATCCGGAGGCGCCCGTGATCGTGCCCGGCGAGATCGAACTCGGTCGCCTGGAACGCCAGATGGCCGAAGGCATCGATATCGGCGCGGCCCAGCTCGCCATGCTGGAAGCGATCGCACGTCCGCAGCGCTGAACGCCTCGTTCGCGAGCGTGGCTCACCACGCTCGCGCCGTTCCGAACGCGCGGCGCGGCCGCGAACCGACACGCGACAGACCGGGCAGCGCGTTCGCGCACCCGGCCGTCAAGCACATAACAAGCTCCAGGGAGCGACAGGTGACAAACATTCGATGGCGCATCGTCCTGCTGCTGTTCATCGCAGGCTTCATCAATTATCTCGACCGTGCGGCGCTGTCCGTCGCCGCCCCCGCCGTCATGCGGGAACTGCATATGTCGCCGAGCAGCCTCGGGCTGTTGTTCTCGACGTTCTTCATCGGCTACGCGGCATTCAATTTCATCGGCGGATGGGCGGCGGATCGCTGGGGCGGCAAGCGGGTCTTCTCCGGGGCAGTCCTGACGTGGTCGTTGCTATGCGGCGCGACCGGCCTTGCCAGCGGCTTCGGCTCGCTGCTGGCCGTCCGCACCCTGTTCGGCATGGCCGAAGGTCCGCTCGCGACGACGATCAACAAGATCGTGAACAACTGGTTTCCGCACAAGGAGTCGGCGACCGCATTCGGCTTCGCGAATTGCGGCCTGCCGCTGGGCGGCGCGGTGGCAGGGCCGGTCGTCGGCCTGCTGACGGCCGCTTACGGCTGGCGCGTCGCGTTCGCCGGAATCGCGTGCTTCGGCTTGCTCTGGCTGGTGTTCTGGGTATTCATGGCGACGGACAAGCCGCACCAGCATGCACGCGTGTCCGATGACGAACGCCGGCTGATCGAATCCGACCGAAGCGTCCCGGAAAGCTCGTCGGACCTGCGGCCCCTCGGCTTCTACCTGAAGCAGCCCGCCATTCTCGCGGCGATGATTTCGTACTTCGGTTACAGCTACATCCTGTTTTTCTTTCTCACCTGGTTCCCGACCTTTCTGACGATGGACCGTCACCTGAGCCTGAAAAGCATGAGTCTCGCGACGGTGCTGCCCTGGCTGCTGGGGTTCATCGGCTACGGACTGAGCGGCGTGCTGTCCGATCTGATCTTTCGCCGCACGGGCAATGCACTGCTTGCGCGCAAGCGGGTCTTGATCGCCTGTCTCGGCACGGCAGGCGTGTGCGTCACGCTGGCCGGCGCCGTGACCACGACGCTCGGCGCGCTGCTGTTGATGGCCGTTGCGGTGTTTGCCCTTTATCTGAGCGGCAGCGCCTATTGGGCGCTGATTCAGGACACGATCCCCGGCCCCAAACTCGGCAGTGTCGGCGGATGCGTACACGCGATCGCCAACTGCGCGGGCATCGTCGGCCCGGCTGCCACCGGCTTTCTCGTGCAGGAAAGCCATACATTCTTCAGCGCGTTCTTTCTCGCGGGCGGTATTGCGCTGGCCAGCGTGCTGGCCGTCGCGATACTGCTGAGGCCCCGGGCACTCGCGCAACGCAAGTCGAGCGATGCAAGGGTCTGTGGCTGAAGGCCCGTGCCCATCCATGAATTTCTGTTCTTCACGCAATCAACATGAAACCCGACCCATCCGTCATTCGCGCATTCACACCTGCCGGCAAGCTGCGGGCATCGATCAATCTCGGGAATCCCATCCTCGCAGGCAAGGACCTGTCCGGCGCGCCGACCGGGGTTTCGGTGGATCTGGCGCGCGCCTTTGCCGCCACGCTCGGCGTGGCGCTTGAACTGGTGGTGTTCGATACGGCGGGCAAGTCCGTCCAGGCGGTCAGCGACGAGCGGGCGGACATCGGCTTCTTCGCCATCGATCCACGACGAGGCGAGACCATCGCGTTTACCGATCCGTACGTCTTGATCGAAGGCTATTACATGGTGCGAGACGGATCATCGATTCGCGCCAACGACGATGTCGACCAGCCGTCGATCCGCGTCGCGGTTGGCGAGGGAAGCGCTTACGATTTGTTCCTGACGCGCGAGTTCAAGCATGCGCGGATCGTGCGGGCACCGTCATCTCCGACCGTCGTCCGAACGTTCCTCGATGAGGGCCTGGAAGTCGCTGCCGGCGTCAAGCAACAGCTCGAGGCGGACGCACGTCAGGCGCCTGGCCTGCGCTTGCTCGACAAGCGATTCATGGTGATCCGTCAGGCGATGGGTTTGCCGAAGCGTCGCGGTGCGGCGGCGGCCGAGACGTTGCGGGCCTTTGTCGAGGAAGCGAAGGCATCCGGGTTCGTCGCCGAGGCACTCGCGCGGCACAAGATTACCGGCGCCTCGGTTGCACCCGCTGCGTAGGCCGATGCTGCCCATGCGTCGTCGGCTTGGGCGTCAGTCCGAAACGCGCGCGGCCGATCGCGTCCGCGCCGCGCCGAGGGCAACGATCGCGCCACCCAGTATCGCCATGCCGATCGACGTCAGCGTCACGACGAGTGCCACGCGCCCATGGCCGGAGAAGAGCCCGACGAGCAGCCCGGCAAGCGGCTGCGTCGCGTTGTTCAGCAGGACGATGACGCCCGTCGTCTTGCCGTAGTCCCGAGGGGGGGATGATCGCCTGCCGCGCGCTGCGGATGTACATGTTGAACATCTTGTCGAAACCGACGACCATCAGGAAACCGGCAACGTACGTCGCGATCGAACCCGACAGGCCCATCACGAGACCGCCAGCCGCGATCGCGACGAATGCGACGATACCGAGCCGCCCGCGCGATACCTCGATACGCGCGACGAACAACAGGATCGCGACCGTCGCGACGGCACCCGCGCCCTGCAGCCCCGCATAGAAACCGCCTGACTGCCGAAACGTACCGGTGACCATGGCAGCCGACGTCGCAACAGGCGACGGCCCGACTGGCCTGGCTCGTTCGTAACTCGCGAATCGGCGACACGCGGTCGCTCAGTGCGCCGCAGATCGGGAAGGCAATGAATCGCGGGAGCGTTTCGATGAAAAAAGCGAGCCCGGACCACGTCGCTTGCTGAGTGACCTGAAAGACGACGAGCGGCACCAGAAAGAGCAGCAGCTGGTCTGCAAGACGCGCCAGAAAGAGCGAACCCAGAAAGGCCGACCGATCGACCACGCGTATGCCCCTGCAAGATTGGTCGGAACGCGTCCCGAGTATGCCAGCACCGCCTCCCTACCACCCCAAAACCCGCTCCACCAGCCTCACGAAATAACTCGCTCCCACCGGCAACAACGCATCGTTGAAGTCGTAACTGGCGTTATGCAGCAGGCAAGGCCCGCCGCCATGCCCATGCACGCGATGATCGCCCACCCCATTCCCGAGGAACGCATAACAACCCGGCTTCTCGCGCAGCATGAACGAGAAATCCTCCGCCGCCATGGTCGGATCGACGGCTGCGTTCACATGCGCGTCGCCCACCAGCTCGCGCATCACCGCCACCGCCACCGCCGTCTGCTCGGCGTCGTTCACGGTGGCCGGATACTGGCGCTGGAAATCCACCTCGCTCTCGCAATCGAAGGCCGCGGCCGTCGCGGCCACCACGGCGCGCATGCGCGCCTCGATCAGGTCGAGCGTCGCCTCGGAGAAGGTCCGCACCGTGCCGCCGAGCCACGCATCGGTCGGCACCACGTTCATCGCCTCACCCGCATGCACCTGCGTGACCGACAGCACCGCGCCGTCGATCGGATTGCGGTTGCGCGTGACGATGCCCTGCAGGGCGCTCAGCACCTGTCCCGCCGCGAACACCGGATCGCGGCCCAGGTGCGGCATGGCCGCGTGGCAGCCGGCCCCGCGCAAGTTGATCTGGAACAGGCTGGTCGAGGCCATCAGCGGCCCCGGCCGCACCGCGAAATCGCCGGCCGCGATGCCGGGCCAGTTGTGCAGCCCGAACACGGCATCCACCGGGAAACGCTCGAACAGGCCGTCCTCGATCATCGCGCGCGCGCCGCCGCCCGACTCCTCGGCCGGCTGGAAGAACAGCTGCACGGTGCCGTCGAACTCGCCATGCCGCGCCAGATGGCGCGCGGCTCCCAGTAGCATCGCGGTGTGCCCGTCGTGGCCGCACGCATGCATCGCGCCGGGCACCGTCGAACGATGCGTGAAGGTGTTGGCCTCCTGCACGGGCAGCGCATCCATGTCGGCGCGCAGGCCGATCGCACGCGCGCTGCCGCCGCGCTTCAAGGTGCCGACCACACCGGTGCGGCCGACGCCGCGCGTGACGGCGTAACCCCATTGCTCGAGCCGCTCGGCGACGAGTTCGGCGGTACGGAACACGTCGTAGCCGACCTCGGGATGGGCATGGATATCGCGGCGTATCGCCATCAGTTCGTCGGCGTGCGCGACGATGGAATCGATCAGTTTCATGCGGATGGGAGTGCTTTTGTCGGTCGTCGCAGCGCGGCGCGGCGACCGGCCGTGCCAAGCCGCCCGCCGCCGCGCCGCGAGGCATCAGATATGGAACAACTGCGCCACCAGGGTCGCGCCGATGAAGGTGCCGGCATTGGCCACGAAGGACACCAGCACGATGCGCCAGCCGAGCCGGCGGAAGGCCGGGATGTCCTTGGCGATCGACAGCCCCGCGAACACCAGCATCGGCGTGGTCACGCCGAGGAAATCGTTGTGCGAGCTGAGCGCGGCGATTTGCGAAGCCCACGGGGACCACGGCGAGGTCAGGAACATCGCCACCACCGATACCCAGCAGACCGCCGGAATCCGCCGCCCCGTCACACGCGCCAGCGCGTCGCCGACGATCGTCGCGCCCACCATGATCGCGATCCCCGGCAGTCCCGCCAGCGGTGTAGTGCCGTGGGCAATCCAGTCGCACACGAGCGCCATCGCGGCCGTCACGATCCAGGCCAGCAGCTTGCCGCCGTAGCCGAGCGCGGGCGCCTCGGTCCGCACGTCGCCCAGAGACGGGCTGGCCGCCTCGGGCTGCGCCGATGCCCGGGTGGTGCGGCCGATCAGCGGCTCCAGCACGCGATAGCCCCAGACCGCGAGCGGCAGCGAAATGAACAGCGTGAAGTAGGTACCGATGGTGGTGGTGATCAGGTTGCTGGCCGCGGCGAACGCGAGCACCGATTTCGCCGTCTCCGGGTCCTGCTGCGCGGCAATCGCGCCCGACGCGGCCGCCATCATGCTGCCCGAGCCGACGCCCGAGCCCATCGCCAGCGCAAGCGGATCGAAGATGCCGAGGCCGCTCACGAAACCTGCGAACACGGCGATGAACACCGCACCGAACACGGTGCCGGTCAGGTACTCGGCCAGCACGCCGCGGCCCTCCGCCGAATCCATCCCGTACTTCTCGCCGATGATCGCCAGGCTCGGCTCGCGGCCCACCGAGAAGGTCGCGCCGATCGCCTCGCGCTTGATGCCGAGCAGCAATGCGAGCGGCAAGCCGAGCAGGATGGTGCCGACGAAGTGGCCGAATTCCTGGAAGGCCAGCGCCCAGCCCGCCGACGCCAGCTTGGGCAGCGCGCTGCCCACCATCAGCCCGAGCTTGGAGACGAACAGCAGCAGCGCCGGCTGCAAGATCGCGGCCGCGAAGAACTGGTCGGGCACGCTCAGGCGCGCGCTGCTGTTCCAGCGCGCGCTGGCCAGCCCCACCGCGGCGCCGAGCAGCAGCGCCCAGATCATCGGCAGCAGCACGACCTTGCCCGGTCCGAGCTTGAACGTGAACGAGCCGATCCATTCGGCGACCAGCAGGATGCCGGCCGCGTAAAGCAGGACCTTGGCGGTGGCCGCGCCGCCCAGCGCGCGGCGCTCGATACCCAGTGCGTGTTCCATGACGAATCTCCCCTTGAAGCCCGGCTGCCGTCGAATGCGGGCCGGTGGTTACAGATAACCGAACGCGGTGGGCGGCGCTTCGGCCGTCTCGACCCACACGCTCTTGGTCTGCGTGTATTCGTACAGCGCCTCGACCCCGCTCGAGCGACCGTAGCCGCTCATGCCGTAGCCGCCGAACGGAGAGGCCACGTTGATGGTCTTGTAGCCGTTGACCCAGAAGGTGCCGGCATTCACCTGCGCAGCCATGCGATGCGCGCGCGCCACGTCGGTGGTCCACGCCGCGCCGGCCAGGCCGAAGTCGGTGTCGTTGGCGATCGCGATCGCCTCCTCCTCGGTGTCGAACGGGATGGCGGCCACCACCGGCCCGAAGATCTCGGTGCGCGCCACCGCCATCGCGTTCGACACGCCTGCCAGCACGGTGGGCGCGACGAAGTAGCCGCCGCGGCCCGCCTCGACACGCTCGGCCGAGCCGCTGGCGAGCGTGGCGCCCGCCGCCACGCCGTTCGCGATCATCGACATCACGTGGTCGTACTGTTTGCGATTGTTGATCGGGCCCACCTCGGTCGCCTCGTCGAGCGGTGCGCCGACACGGATCTTCTTCGCGCCCGCAGCCACCATCGCGACGAATTCGTCGTAGACGGCGCGCTGTACCAGCAGACGCGAGCCGGCCACACAGCTCTGGCCCGCACCGGCGAAGATCGCCGCCTGGGCGGTCAGCGCGGCGCGCTTGAGGTCGGCATCGGCGAACACGATATTGGCCGACTTGCCGCCCAGCTCCAGCACGCACGGCAGCACGCGGCGCGCGGCGGCCTCGGCGATGCGCGCGCCGGTGGCCGGCGAGCCGACGAACACCACCTTGCTCACTACGCGATGCGCGATCGCGGCCTGCCCGGCGGTGTGACCGAAGCCGGCCAGCACGTTGACCAGGCCGCGCGGCAGTCCGGCTCGCTCGCCGAGCCTGGCGACCGCCAGCGAGGTAAAGGGCGTCAGCTCCGAGGGCTTGAGCAGCACGCCGTTGCCCATCGCCACCGCGGGCGCCACCTGCCAGCCGCAGGTGAACACCGGCGCATTCCACGGCGTGATCTGCAGCACCACGCCGGCCGGCTCGCGGCGCGTGTAGTTGAGATGCGAGGTCGGCACCGGGATCACGCTGCCGTAGAACTTGTCGGTCCAGCCCGCGTAGTACTCGAACATCTCGGCGACCTTGGCCACCTCGCCCCGACAGTCGCGGATCGGCTTGCCCGAGCCCAGCGCCTCCAGCCGCGCAATCGCCTCGGCCTCGGCGCGGATCGCGCGCGCCACCTCCTGCATCACGCGGCCGCGCGCGGCATGCGTGAGCGCCCACCATTCGCGCTGTGCGCGGCGCGCGCTTTCGGCGGCATGGTCGATCACGGCTGCGCCGGCGTCGCGATAGGCGAGCGTGGCCTCGCCCGTCGCCGCATCGTAAAGCTGGATCGTGTCGCCCTGGCCGGCGACGAGTTCGCCGTCGACATACGAGCCGATCGTGGCGGCACCGGGGAAGAAATGCGCGAAGGCGGCAAGCAACTGGTCTGCGTACTGGGTCATGTCAGGTTTCCGTACAGGTAGGTGGGTCGAGCGGGATCGTGGCGCGCGCTGCCCGGCCTCAGGCAGGGTCGAGGAAGTCGACGATGCGGTTGAAGTCCTCGGCGTCGGCGACGGAACCCTCGCTGGAGGCCCACACGCGCGCCGCCTCGCGCGCCACCGGCGCGACGCTGTCGAACTGGTCGAGCAGGCCCAGCGCGAGCCGCACGTCCTTGCGCATCAGCTTCATGGTGAAACCGGAGTCGAACTTGCCGTTGAAGATCCACGTCGGATAGTTGGTCAGCGTCGCGCTGTTGCGGCCGGAGCCGCCGTTGAGCGCGTCGACCAGCTTTTCCGGATCGACACCGGCCGCGCGCGCGGTGCGCACCGCCTCGCTGGCGGCCAGCAAGTGCACGCCGGTCAGCAGATTGTTGAGCAGCTTGGTGACGTGGCCGGCGCCCACCGGGCCCACATGCACGCGCTTGGCGCTGATCACCGCGAGGATCGGCTCGATGGCCGCGATATCGCTGTCCGAGCCGCCCAGCACCATGGTCATGGTGGCGGTGGCCGCGCCCTTCGGGCCGCCGCTCACCGGGCCGTCGACGAAGCCGATGCCGCGCTCGGCCAGGGCCGCCGCCACGCGCCGCGTGCTGTCCGGATCGGCCGTGGTGGTGTCGATCACGATGCTGCCCGGCCTCGCGTTCTCGAGCACGCCGCCCGCGCCCAGCACCACCGCCTCGACCACCGCCGAGGTCGGCAGCGACAGCAGCAGCACGTCGGCGTCGCGCGCGATCTCGGCCACCGAATCGCGCGCCGACAACACCGCCTGCCCGGCCAGCGCGAGCGCCACGCCGGGCGCCGCGTCGTAACCGAGCACCGTGTAGTCGCCGCGCCGCAGCGAACCCGCCATGCCGCGCCCCATGTTGCCCAGACCGATCACGCCCACCGTTTTCATCCGACGACTCCTGATAGCTGTTGGTTCGAGGCCCGCGCGCCAGCTTGCGCCTGCCTTGCATGCCAACGATGTTCGGTCCGGCGACCCGTATAATCAATCAACGCCAATATTGAGATTGTTCTCTTTTTTAGAACGCTCGGATCATGACCGATACCCTTACCGACAGCCGGATCGTCTATTTCTACGAGGCCGTGCGCTGCGGCACGATCCGCGCCGCGGCGGACTGGCTCGACGTGGCGCCCTCGGCCGTGAGCCGCCAGATCGGGCTGCTGGAGAAGGAGCTCGACGCCACCTTGATGGAGCGCCACGCGCGCGGCGTGACGCCCACCGAGGCGGGACGCTGCGTGATCGAGTATTTCCGCGAGCAGCTCGCGCACCGCGACGACCTGATCTCGCGTTTGCAGGAACTGCGCGGGCTCAAAATCGGCGAGGTCAGCCTGGTGCTCGGCGAAGGCTTCGTCTCCGACCTGCTGGCCGGGCCAATGCAGCAGTTCTGCCGGCAGTTCCCCGGGATCCGTGTCAATCTCGACGTGGGCAGCACCAACGACGTGATTCGCAAAATCTCGAACGACGAGGGCGAGATCGGCCTGGTCTACAACCCGCCCGCCGAGCCCAAGCTGGTGTCGCGCGCGTCGAAGCGGCAGCCGATGATGGCGATCGTCGGCCCCGATTTCCCGCGCCGCAGCCACAAGGTGCTGACGGTGCAGCAGCTCGCCACCTACCCGCTGGCGGCCACTCACCCGTCCTACGGCACGCGACAGATGATGGAGGCCGTGGAATATGCCGAGCGCGTACGGCTCGCGCCGATCGTCACCACCAATTCATTCGCGATCCTGAAGGAATTCGTGAAATCGGGACTCGGCATCGCAGTGATGCCGGCCTTCGCGGTCACGGCCGAACTGCAGGCCAGGGAGCTGTTCGCGATCGAGATCGCGCATCCGATCCTCGAGAACGCCGAGGCGCACATGGTCACGCGTGTGGGCCGCAAGCTGTCGGTGGCCGCCAACAAGATGCTGCAGATGATGACGGGGCAGATGCGGGCGTTCCGCTAGCGGAGATGCCCGTGCCCCTGCTCCTGCCCGCGACGCAAGGCCGGGCTGAGAAGTCTTAACAAAATGAGTTTTTCAGGTGTCGCCAGCCGTGGACAAAAATCTCGCGTCGTAGATCAGCCCCGGCGCATCCGCCGGCGTGAAGGTCGCACGCCCCCCGGTGCGCGTTTCAGCGCCTCGCCGGCGTTCGGTTGCGGCTTGCGCAGCGCGATCAGGCCTTGCGCGCGACGGCACCCATCGGCGAAGCGGGCGCGCGTTTCGGTGCGGTCTTGTAGTGCGTGCTGTACAGCGCCGCGCCGACGAACACCAGCCCACCGACCAAGTTGCCGAGTACCGTCGGGATCTCGTTCCACAGCAGATAGTCGACGATCGTGAAGTGGGCGCCGAGCATCAGGCCGGACGGGAACAGGAACCTGTTCACGACCGAGTGCTCGAAACCCATGTAGAAGAACTCGAGGATCGGCATCCACGTCGCGATCACCTTGCCGGGTACGGACGTCGACATCATCGCGGCGACCACGCCGGTCGACACCATCCAGTTGCACATCACGCCGCGCACGAACAGCGTGAGCATGCCGGCGGCGCCGTGCGCCGCATAACCGAGCGTGCGTGCTTCGCCGATGCCGCCGATCTTCTGTCCGATTGCGTTCGGCGCTTCCGAAAAGCCGAATGTGAAGACGATCGCCATGAACAGCGCGACCGTCAGCGCGCCAGCGAAATTGCCGAAGAACACCAGCGTCCAGTTGCGGAACACGCCACCCCAGGTCGCGCCGGGCCGGCGGTCGATCACAGCGAGCGGCGCGAGCGTGAAGACGCCGGTGAGCAGGTCGAGGCCGAGCAGGTACAGCATGCAGAATCCCACCGGAAACAGCAGCGAACCAGCCAGTGCGTTACCGGTGTTGATCGTGATGCTGACCGCGAAGGCGGCTGCGAGCGCGAGGATCGCGCCCGCCATGTACGCGCGAATCAGCGTATCGCGGGTCGAAGGTGTGCTGCCTGGTCTGATCCGCGAGCCTAGCCGGCCTCTTGGCTCGCCATCTCATCCATCCATTGCTCGAATGCGGACACAGCGGCATCGTCGACACGATCGGCGTTCGTCACCAGTGTGTAGTCGTCAGCACGCCAGGCAGGGGATGCGATGGGACACACGAGGCGCCCCTCGGCGAGATCGCGCCTGATCAGCGGCTGCGAGGCCAGCGCCACACCCAGACCCTCGATGGCCGCACCCAACTGAAGATTCACGTGATCGAATTCGACATGGCGCGCCGCCCGCAGATCGGAAGCGCCCGCTTCCTTCAACCAGTTCGACCAGGCTGAGCGCGTCGTGGCTGAATGCAGCAGCGTGTGATGGCGCAGGTCGGCCACGCTCTGTATCGGATGCTGACGCAGCAACACGGGGTTGCAGGCCGGCACGCGCAGGTCGGGCATCAACGGGCGCGACAAGACGCCCGCGCCTTGCTCCGGACCGGAGCGAACACCGATATCGAAAGCGTCGGCGACATAGCGCAGCTTGCGCGATGTCGTCGACACCCTGACGTCAATGTCGGGGTACCGCATATGGAAATCGGCGAGCCGTGGCAGCAGCCAGCACAGTGCAAAACTCATCGGCACATTCACCCGCACGACGCCTGATATCCGGTGCGTGAATGTGTTGTGGCGCAGCCGCACCACCGCGGTACCGAGCCGCTCGAACGCATTGCTGACGTCGCTCAGCAAGGCCGCCCCTTCGTCGGTCAGCACGACACCGCGCGGGCGACGGTCGAACAACGGCAGGCCGAACCAGTCCTCGAGCAGCCTGATCTGTTTTCCGACGGCCCAGTGGGTGACATAGAGTTCCGCCGCAGCACCCGCGAAGCTGCCGTGCCTCGCGACCGCATCGAAAGCGCGCAGCGCATTGAGCGGGGGCAACTCGTCCCGGTACTTCGCGGCATCTCGGCTTCCGGTCATGACGTGACTTTTTCTCTCCAATGACGCGATTTTAGCTCAATTGAAATGGCGGGTGCCTCGGTCATAAAATCTACGCGTCGAGCCTGAAAGCAACACCGCGAGCGGCTTCCGCTAACCACTCGCACGGAGAAAATGACGATGCGCCCGCCAGTTTTTTCCCCTCCCCTTATGCGGGAGACTGCGCCATCGCGGCCACGCGTGCTGTGGCTGTCGTGCGTTGCGCACGCCATGCACGATGGCTATACGGACATGATCTACGCGTTGCTACCCGTGTGGCAGTCGGACTTCGGCCTCGACTTTGCCGCGTTGGCTATCCTGCGCGGCATCTATGCCGGCACGATGGCGACGCTGCAGTTGCCTGCGGGGCGTCTCGCACAACGTCTGGGCAGTCGCGCCACCCTCGCAATCGGCACGCTGCTCGCAGCGCTCGGCTATGCGATCGCGGGCATGTCGGGTGGCCTGCTCGGTTTGTGCGTGGCGCTGGCGATTTCGGGCAGCGGATCCAGCACGCAGCATCCGATCGCATCGGGCGCCATCTCCCGCACCTATGGACGTGACGCGAGAGGTCCGCTGAGCATTTACAACTTTTCCGGCGATCTGGGGAAATCCGCGCTGCCGGCAGCCATTTCGCTGCTCGTGACCATGATGCCCTGGCGTCACGCGCTCTGGATCGTTTCTGGATTGGGCTGCGTCGTTGCCGCAGTCATCGCCTTCTCGTTTCCCGCAGTGCCACGCGGCGCCGGGAAGACGACGGAAAAAGAGCAAGCGTCCGCTCAACGCAGCGGCACGTGGGGAAGCGGATTCTCCGCCCTGTTTTCCATCGGCGTGCTCGATACGGCCGTACGCATGGGACTGCTTACCTTTTTGCCGTTCCTGCTCAAGGCAAAGGGCGTCTCGCCTCAATTGGTGGGAACGGCCCTCGCACTTGTTTTCATTGGCGGTGCCGCCGGCAAGTTCATTTGTGGCTGGCTTGGTGCGCGCATGGGCGTGGTGCGTACGGTACTGCTCACGGAGGGCGGTACAGCTGCGTGTATCGTGGCGGTGATGTATCTCCCGTTGGGGGCCAGCATGGTGCTGCTGCCGATTCTGGGCATGATGCTCAACGGCACGTCCTCTGTGCTGTACGGAACCGTTCCGGAGATGTCCGCGCCCGAGCGCACCGAGCGCGCATTCGCAATGTTCTACACGGGGACGATCGCCTCGGGCGCGATATCGCCTGTTCTCTATGGGTTCCTAGGCGACAGCATCGGTGTGCATGGCGCAACGTACGCCACCGCGTTGACTGCCTTGGCCATTTTTCCGCTCGCCCTCGTACTGCGCCCGCATCTGGCAGATGACTAAACAGGATGAACACGATGACAAAGTCTGACTACCCAACCGTTGCCCTTGTCGGTCCGGGCGCAATCGGAACAACCGTAGCCGCAGCGCTTCATGAAGCCGGTCGTACGCCGGCGATCTGCGGCCGCTCGACGCACGAGCGGCTGGTGTTGCGCTTTGATGGTGGCGAGATCGTCGTGCCCGGGCCTGTCATGATCGATCCGCAAGCGGTCAAGGAAAGGTTTGATCTGGTGTTCGTTGCGGTCAAGTCGACGCAGGTGGCGAGCGCGGCACCCTGGGTCTCCGCGCTTTGCGATGCGAAGACTGTTGTCTGCGTACTGCAAAATGGCGTCGAGCAAAAAGCCGCCTTCGCACCGTATGCAGCCGGCGCTGCAGTCGTGCCGTCGGTAGTCTGGTTTCCAGCGCAACGCGAATCGGGCTCGTCAGTGTGGCTGCGAGGCGACCCTAGGCTTACCCTGCCCGATACACCGGCGAGCAGCGTGGTGGTCTCGGCTTTGCGCGGCACACGATGCCTGGTCGAGGTTGCGGAGGATTTCACCTCGCTCGCATGGCGAAAGCTTTTGCAGAACGCAGTGGCGGGACTCATGGTGCTGACCGGTCGCCGCGCCGGCATGTTCTCGCGTAGCGACATCACCGAGCTGTCACTCGCCTACCTGCGGGAATGCCTCGAGGTGGCCCGCGCGGAAGGCGCGAAGCTGGGCGACGACGTGCCGCAGGAGATCGTCGAAGGGTTCCATCGCTATCCGCCCGATTTGGGTACGTCTATTCTTGCCGACCGGCAGGGTAACCGTCCCCTCGAATGGGACTGCCGGAATGGCGTTGTGCAGCGATACGGACGATCTCACGGAATTCCGACGCCGATCAGCGATCTGGTCGTGCCGCTTCTCGCGGCCGCCAGCGACGGTCCCGGCTAGCAGTAAGGACCGGGATCCAACCCGACCAGCGTGAACCGTCACCGGAGATGACGACAGTGAGGAATGCCACGGCCGCCTGCCAGCTCGACTTCTCTCATAAAGGCGCCTGAGCATCGCGAAGCTGCCGCGGACGGCTGGCATCGGAATGTCAGGCAGTATAAAAAATGTCCCCTTCTGAATGCTTTCCGCCGCGGGAGTGATTTCTACGTAGTTTCCCCGGCATGAGGCCAGATCGAACCCTATCCCGGGGCTCCGGACCTTGAGGGTGTATGTAGCGCCGTGCCTGGCGTCACGAGAAGTGGTGCCCGTACAGAGGGTGGGGCCGCGCCATCCCGGTACTTCCGGCGCGCTTTACCGTCAGCCTTGCAATCAGTGCAACAGGCGCGGACACCCATTCGGGGAATCTGCGCCTGTCGCCCGACTTCTTTTACTTACAAAGGAAGTGCTGACTGAACGGCCTCCGCCAACGTCGTGGTCGGCCGTCCGATCAGCCTGGAAAGCTCACGGGAAGTACTATCCAGGTCGCCCTTCAAAGCGATCGCGTCGGCGTCGATGATCACGTCAACGATCATCCCGGGCAATCCCGTTTCAAGCAGGGCCGCCTCGTATTCCATCGGCGCAAGATCGCGATACGCAATCGTGCGGTTGAGCCTTGCAGATACTGCAGCGGCCAAATCGTCCATCGTATACGCCGTATCGCCGGCGAGCTCATAGATCCTTTTCGAGTGCCCTGACTGCGTGAGCACGGCAACGGCGGCGGCAGCGTAGTCGACCCGGGATGCCGAGGCGAAACGCCCGGAACCGGAACTCGCGATCAATCCGCCCTGTTCGACGGCCATCGGGAGTGCCGCCGTATGGTTCTCGATGTACCAACCATTTCGCAAAAGAACGTAATCGATACCGGATGCGATCAGGTGATTTTCGGTAGCCAGGTGTTCCCCGGCGAGTATGCTCCGCGAGCTGTCGGTGCGAAGCATGCTGGTATACGCAATGAATTGCACACCGGCTTCACGGGCAGTATCAATCACGGCCTTGTGTTGCCGGAGTCGTTGCCCAGGCACCGTCGACGAAATCAGCAGAACCCTCTCGATGCCTTGGAAAGCGTCCCGAAGCGACGCCGGATCATCGTAATCGGCCTGGCGCAAGGTCACACCGAGCGCACGAAGATCGGCAGCCTTGGCGGGGTCGCGAACCAGCGCCACCACCTGATCCGGCGAGACCTTTTGCAGCAATTGATGGATGACGAGATGGCCGAGCTGGCCACTGGCACCTGTTACAGCAATCATCGATGTTCTCCTTTTGCATGGCCTTGAGATGAAACGTCGGCACGTGCAGGCCGTCACCTGATGCCAACCCTTCATTGCGCGCCCCGGTTAATGGGGATACGAATCAGGTTACAAAATAGAACGATGATTGAAAATCCGATGCATTTGAGACATCCTGTTCCATATTTGGTTTTAATGGGCGCATATCATGCAGCCGCTGGAAGCGTTCTACTACTTCACTCAGGTCGTCGAGCACGGCGGTTATGCAAAAGCGGCTCGCGCGCTGGGCATTCCCAAATCCCGTCTCTCCCGCCACGTGGCCAGCCTGGAAACCACACTCAATGTCCGGCTGCTGCAGCGCTCCACACGGCGGTTCGTGGTCACCGATGTCGGGCGTGATGTCCATCGTCATGCGATGGCAATGCTGGCGGAAGCCGACGCGGCCTTGCAGGTGGTCGAGGTGGCGCGCGCCGAGCCCCGCGGCGTGGTACGTCTGAGTTGCCCGGTACCCATGGCGCGAACGATGCTCGCCGGGATCCTGCCGGAGTTTATGCATCAGCACCCTGCCGTTCGACTGCAAATCCACGTGAGCAACCGTCAGGTCGACGTGCTGGAAGAGGGTTTCGACATCGCATTGCGTGTGCGTGCCAAACCCACCGGCGAAGATGGACTTGTCATGCGCAGCTTCGGCGAAGCACGGGAGCTATTGGTTGCCAGTCCAGAGTATCTGGATCGAGCGGGCCGTCCCGCCGTAGCATCGAAACTTGCCGAACACGACACGCTGGCTGTCGACAGTGAGTCCGATCATCCGACTTGGGAACTATGCGGATTGGATGGCGAGCTGGTGCGAATCGAGATCGCACCACGGATACGCTGCCACGACTTTGCCGTATTACGCACCGCAGCGCTCGCGGGACTGGGAATTGCCAAGCTGCCTGAAAACGTGGTTCGTGCCGACCTGGCGGACGGCACGCTCGAACATGTGCTGCCGCAATGGAATGCGCCACTCGGCCTCGTACACCTCGTCTTTCCGACTCGGCGCGGGCTATTGCCGGCAGTACGCATGCTCATCGACTTTCTAGCCATGAAACTGCCGTCGTTGATCGGGCAGTGATTTTCCATCCAGCCTATTGCGGATCGACCCGAAGCCACCGCTTTTAACCTCGGACGCCAACTGCAGTCCGGACTAAAACCGGAAGCAGGTCAATTTGCTCGTTGCCGATCGTTACAGAAGCATAAATACCCGCCGGCTTCATGCGTTCGCTCCGCCAAGTGTGCTCCAGCTTATCAGCAAGGATGTTCGTCTGGTTCCGACAAAACGCCGGCAGACATAAATGACCGGCAAATGAACATCTGAATCAGGGCATGCCATCAGGGGGCGACATTTTCGCCCCCACGCGTCCCCTTTTCCTACGACATACATCCACGCGGTCTCATGTTTAACTCATGCCGAACCGGATCGGACGCATTCCGAATCCGAGCGGCGCGCACCTTGAATTGTCATGAAGCAAATCATGCTTCCATGACTTCCGGTGTGCTTGACGCCCTGCCCTTGTACGGCCATGGCGAACCGGCTATTGGAGTATGAAACGAGACGCGCCTGGCTGTCGCGCCCGCTTCTCTCCAAGTGAAGATTGCCATTGCGTCGCCATGGCAACAATGACTGGAACTTGAATGGTGAAAAACGCCGAACACGTGAATTTCCGCCGCGCGATCTCCGATGCGCCAGTCGCACATCAGCTGCTCGAGTACCCGCTCGCATGCGTCTGATCTGTTTTCCGTATGCAGGCGGCTCGGCCGCCGCTTATCGTGCTCTGCAAGCCTTGTTGCCCGGTATCGAAGTGCACCGTCATGAACTTGCAGGCCGAGGCAGCCGCCTGTCCGAGCCTGCCGCACGAGACATGTCGGCGCTGATCGACGCGCTGCTGTGCGACCTGGGCCACTGCTTCGATCGTCCCTTCGCACTGCTCGGACACAGCATGGGCGCAGCTATTGCCGTCGAACTGGCGCTGCGGCTTCCCGCCCAGGCGCGAGCGAACCTGCGACATCTGTTCGTGAGCGGACGCGCCGCACCGGGCAACGCGCGTCCCGTTCGACGCATGCAGGCGCTGGACGACCGTGCCTTCATCGATGCACTGCGCGAGATGGGCGGCACACCGAAGCCGGTGCTGGACAACAGTGAAATGATGGCGCTGCTGATGCCGGCGCTGCGCGCGGATTTCACGATGATCGAAAACTACCGGCCCGTGCCCGGGCGCCGGCTGGCGGTGGACATCACCGCGTTCGCGGGCCGGGCGGATGAATACGCCCCCGTTGATTCCGTTGCAGGCTGGGGCGCCGAGACGACCGGGCGCTTCGATTTTCACGTCATCGAAGGAGATCATTTCTTCTTGAGAAGCGAAATGCGGACGATGGCCGGCATCATCGCGGCGCGCCTGCGGCGCCCGGCACACGTTGCGCTGAGCGCACTGCAAGCATGACGGGCCGATCGTTGTCGTGATCGTCGAATGAAGCGCCTCGCGCGCCTTGTCGGTTTCCGTGCCGGAGCCGCGGGCCGGTCAAGCATGCCTGGAGGCCGCGCTGCGCCTCCCTGCGCGCGATACTTGGAGTGCCATTGTGCAACGTAATCGAAAGCGAATCCTCGTAACAGGTGGCGCGGGTTTCCTCGGTTCGCATCTTTGCGAACGTCTGGTCGAACTCGGTCACGACGTATTGTGCGTCGACAATTATTTCACCGGCACGAAGCAGAACGTGGCTGCGTTGCTCGGCAACCCGAGCTTCGAGGCGCTGCGCCACGACGTGACCTTTCCGTTGTACGTGGAGGTGGACGAGATTTACAACCTCGCCTGCCCGGCTTCGCCAGTCCACTATCAATTCGATCCCGTGCAGACCACCAAGACCAGTGTGATGGGCGCGATCAACATGCTGGGGCTCGCCAAGCGCACGCATGCACGCGTTCTGCAAACCTCGACGAGCGAAGTGTACGGCGACCCCGATGTGCATCCGCAACCGGAGAGTTACCGGGGCAACGTCAACCCGCTCGGGCCGCGCGCCTGCTACGACGAAGGAAAACGTTGCGCGGAGACCCTGTTCTTCGACTATCACCGCCAGCAGAACGTGGGAATCAAGGTGGTACGCATCTTCAACACGTACGGGCCGCGCATGCATCCCAACGACGGCCGCGTGGTTTCCAATTTCATCGTGCAGGCGCTGCGCGGCGAGGACATCACGCTGTATGGCGACGGCAGCCAGACCCGAGCGTTCTGCTATGTCGACGATATGGTCGACGGTTTGATCCGGATGATGGCGACGCCCGCGGACCTCACCGGCCCGATCAATCTCGGCAATCCGCACGAGATCGCGGTCAGCGAACTTGCTCAGGTCATCTTGCGCCTGACCGGCTCGAAGTCGCGGCTCGTATTCCGTCCGCTGCCGAAGGATGATCCGACGCAACGTTGCCCCGATATCGGCCTCGCACGCGCCCACCTCGACTGGGAGCCGACGGTCGGGCTCGAAGCGGGGCTCCGGCGGACCATCGACTATTTCTGCTCGATCATGCCGGCTTGACGCCGCAGACGGAAACCACACTTCAATGATAGGGAGGCGACGGCATGACGTAGTGACGTCGCATTGCCGGTGTCCCATTTTTACGTGACAGACGCGATTTCGCGGACATGCTCCAATCTGGCCGTACCGTTACGCCATTGGCCAGGATGAAGCGATTCTCGTGCGCCAGTGTCCATCAATCCGCCTCGCAAGCCGGATCTCCGCGCATGGAAAAACTCGAGTATCTGAAGCACGTCGAATCGAAGGCGCGAACCTACGCAAACTCCTTCCCGCGGCTGTTTACCCATGCCGAAGGCATACGCGTACGCGACTCCGACGGGCAGGAATACATCGACTGTCTGTCAAATGCCGGTACGCTCGCGCTCGGACACAATCACCCGGAAGTCAACGAGGCCGTCATGCGGTTTCTGTCGTCCGGTCAGATGCAACAGGCACTCGACCTGGCGACGCCGGCAAAGCACGCGTTCGTCGAGCAGCTGTTCTCGCTCCTGCCCCGGAAGATCGCCGAATCCGGCAAGATCCAGTTTTGCAGTCCCAGTGGAGCAGATGGCGTCGAAGCGGCTGTCAAGCTGACCAAGCACCACACGGGCCGCTCGACGATCATGGCGTTCCACGGCGCCTACCACGGCATGACGGCCGGCGCACTCGCCGCGTCGGGAAATCTCACGCCCAAATCGGCCGGCGGCAATGGACGTGACGTTCATTTCCTGCCTTATCCGTACGCGTTTCGCTGCCCGTTCGGCACCGACGGCTCGGCGACCGATCAACTCAGCATCAACTATATTCGGACCGTCCTGTCCGATCCCGAGAGCGGGATAACGAAACCGGCGGCCGTCATTGTCGAAGTCGTGCAGGGCGAAGGGGGCTGCATCCCCGCTTCCGACGCCTGGCTGATCGAGTTGCGTGCCCTGACGCTGCGGCATGAAATCCCGTTGATCGTCGATGAAGTGCAGACCGGACTCGGTCGAACCGGCGCCCTGTTCGCCATCGAACATTCCGGCATCCGGCCGGACGTACTGGTGTTGTCGAAGGCATTCGGCGGCGGCTATCCATTATCGGTGGTGGTCTATGACGAGCGTCTGGACACCTGGCCGCCCGGCGCGCACGCCGGCACCTTTCGAGGCAACCAGATTGCGATGGTGGCCGGCTTGTCGACCATGCGCATCGTCGAACGAGAGGATCTCTCGGCGCACGCGGACCGAGTCGGCAAACGCCTGGTTGCCGGCCTCGAAGGGCTTGCCGAGCGCTTCCCCTGCCTGGGCCAGATACGTGGCCGCGGCCTGATGATCGGCGCTGAAGTCGTCATGCCCGGCACACATGGCCAACCCGCTCCGACCCATGCAGAACTGGCAAGAACCATCAAGCTGAACTGCCTGCGAAACGGGCTCATCATCGAAACCGGCGGCCGCAACGGCGCGGTACTCCGGTTCCTGCCGCCGCTGATCGTTTCGGAAGCGGATATCGACGAAATTCTCAATCGCTTCGAGCATGCCGTGGAAACGGCATGCCGTGCATAGCCGCACCGCGGCGCGACCACGCAGACCGATTCGTTCGGTTTCGCCGTGATCCACGTTCAGAAAAGGACTCGTGACGATGCTGGGCATGACGGAACGCAAGCTGCTTGCCGAGGGGAGCTCTCCGTGGCTGCTGGAGCCTATATCGAGCGGGCGCGATATTGTGCGGGCGGTGAACGACAACCGGCAGGAACTCGAATCCCGGCTTCTGGAACAGGGTGCGCTCCTGTTTCGTGGCTTCGACGTTTCATCCGTCGGTGACTTCGAAGCGTTTGCGCACGCGATTTCGGCCCATCAGTCCGACTACGTCTATCGCTCCACGCCGCGCACCTCGATCGGCAATGGCATATTCACCGCCACCGAGTATCCGCCGAGCGAGACGATCGCACTGCATTGCGAAAACGCGTATCAACGAAGCTGGCCGCTGCGCGTTGCATTCTGTTGCCTCGCTCCGGCCACGACCGGCGGCGAAACGCCGATTGCCGACATGCGGGAGGTCAGCCGCAGAATCGGACCGCGCATCCTGGACGACTTCGAGGCGAAGCAGGTCCGCTATGTCCGGCACTACCGGCGGCACGTCGACATTCCGTGGGAAACCGTCTTCCAGACCCGCGACCGCAGCCAGGTTGCCGCCTTCTGCGCAGACAACGGCATCGAGCACGAATGGCTCGACGACGACACGTTACGCACCGCGCAGATCAGCCAGGGCGTGGCGTGCCATCCGGTCACCGGCGACCGGATATTCTTCAATCAGGCCCATCTATTCCATATCTCGAACCTGGATGCATCGCTCGCCAGTTCGATCGTCAGCCTGTTCGGCGAGGATCGAATTCCGCGCAATGCCTGCTATGGCGACGGGAGTCCATTCGATCTCGCCGACATCGAGCAGATCCGCAACGCGTTCCGCGAATGCGCGATCACGTTTCCATGGCAGCGAGGCGACGTCCTGCTCGTCGACAACATGCGCTTCGCGCATGGCCGCAACCCGTTCGAAGGCGAGCGCAAGATCGTCGTGTCGCTGCTGGACCCGTACTCGCCCGACCTCGAACGAAAGGCCGATCGTTAGCGATGCGCGAGCGCACGAATGAATAAAAAGCCCTGTTGATCAAGTGCGCGAAACGTCGTGTCCATGGATTACGGGGCAGACGCCGGGTTAGAGCGATGCTCTAATTTCAATACCATCCAATTCAAGAAGCAAGCTTGGCGGGATCGCACAACCGGTCCTGAGAAATTCAACGTTTAGAAGACGACGAAGGTTGAGTATGCTTCCCGATACAAAATTCAGGACTGTTACGGAAATATTGTTGTTTCGCGGCAAGGTCGAACCTGAAAAGACGGCATTCATTTTTCTCGATAACGGCGAAGCGGAACTGACTCGACTCACGTTCGGCGACCTGGACAAGCGGGCTCGCGGTATCGCCGCCACGCTGCAAGGCATCGCGCAACCGGGCGATCGCGTCCTTCTGGTCTATCCCCCCGGGCTGGAATTCATCTGCGCATGGGTGGGATGCCTGTATGCCGGCCTGATCGGCGTGCCGGCCTATCCGCCGCGCCGGCATCGCCCCGCCGATCGTCTCAAGGCCATCGTCGCCGACGCCGGGCCGGTCGTCGCGCTGACCGACGCAGCCACGCTCGACGGCATCGTGCATCGCGCGGACGGCTATTCCGACACGCTGGAACTGAAGATTCTGGCGACCGACCAGCGCTTCGACGCACCGCCCGAGCAATGGCGCGCACCGGAAATCACGCCGCAGACGCTGGCGCTTCTGCAATACACGTCAGGCTCCACCGGTACGCCAAAAGGCGTGATGATCAGCCACGCGAACATCCTGAGCAATATGGCGGTCATCGCCGAGGCGAGCGATGCCGATGCGTCGGCGGTGTTCGTCAGCTGGCTCCCGGTGTTTCACGACATGGGTTTCTTCGGGAAGGTGCTGCTGCCGATCTATCTCGGTGTGCTGTCGGTGCTGATGGCGCCCGCGGCGTTCGTGCAGAAACCCGTCCGCTGGCTGCGGGCCATCACGAAGTATCGCGGCACGCATTGCGCCGCGCCGGATTTCGCGTATGACCTGTGCGCACGCAAGATATCCGATGAAGCGCGCGCGCAGCTGGAGCTGAGCAGCTGGCGGGTTGCATTCAACGGCGCGGAGCCGGTGCGCGCGGAGTCGGTGGCACGTTTTTCGCGCACATTCGCCACGTGCGGCTTCCACGCGCAAACCATGCGCCCGGTCTACGGCATGGCCGAGGCGACCTTGTTCATCTCCGGTCAGCCGGCACGCTCGCTGCCGCGCGTGGCGGACTACGACGCCGACGACCTCGCACAAGGCGTGGCGACGAGAAGCGACCAAGGCAAGCGCCACGCGCTGGTCTCATGCGGCCGGACCTGGGCGGCGCACCGCCTGCAGATCGTGAATCCGGATACCGGTGAGCGTTGCGCGCCCGGCCGGATCGGCGAAATCTGGCTGACCGGCCCGAGCGTCGGCGTCGGCTACTGGAACCGCGTCGAGGAAACGGCGCACACCTTTCGCGCGAAGCTGGACGGCGATGACGCGCGTTACCTGCGCACGGGCGATCTCGGCTTCGTCGATGGTGAGGATCTCTTCGTCACCGGCCGCTTGAAAGACCTCATCATCGTGGCCGGCCGCAATCACTACCCGCAGGATCTCGAGCAATCCGCCGAGGGAAGCCACCCCGCGCTGGCGCCCAACGCGTCGGCGGCTTTCTCGATCAACGTCGATAACGCGGAGCGCGTCGTTGTCGCATGCGAAGTGCGCCGGGAAGCGCTCAACGCCCTGGACGCGGAAGCCGTCGCCACGGAAATCCGGCGCACGCTCGCCGAAGCGCATGACGTCGACCTGTATGCGGCGATCCTGTTGAAGCCCGCCACGATCCTGCGCACGTCCAGCGGAAAAATCCAGAGGAGCCGGATCAGGCAGGCGTTCCTCGATGAACAGGGGCTCGCGATCGCGGGCGAGTGGCGACGTTCGTTCTCCCCGGCGTACGCGCCCGCCACGGCCGCGGCACGCGACACGCAAGCACTGGTGCAATGGTGCATCGAGCGCGTCTCGCGTCTGTCGGGAATCGATGCCGGCAAGATCGACCCCGACGCGCCGTTCAGCATCCATGGGCTCGACTCGAAGGACGCGATCATGCTCTCGGGCGAGTTGCAGGACTGGCTCGGGCGGCCGGTTTCCCCGACCGTCGTCTACGATTTTCCGAGTATTTCCCTGCTGGCGCGCCATTTGAGCGGCACCGGAAATGCCATGGCGGACCAGGCGCCCGGTTCAGCCGCAGCACGCGCGGATATCGCGATCGTCGGCATGGGATGCCGTTTCCCCGGCGCCAATCATCCCGACGCATTCTGGCAACTGTTGCTGGAGGGCCGGGACGCGGTCGGCGCGTCGAAGCAGCGCGCCGGCGACCTTCCGCCCGCCGGACTGCTGGAACAGGTCGATCTGTTCGATGCGGCGTTCTTCGGCATCAGCGCCCGCGAAGCCGAATCGATGGATCCGCAACAGCGTCTGCTTCTCGAGGTTGCCTGGGAGACGCTCGAGCATGCAGGGATCGCGCCCCGGCGTCTCGCCGGCGGACGCACCGCGGTCATCGTGGGCATCAGCAATTCGGACTACGTGCGTCTGGCGCAGGAAGAAGTCGCGGATGTCGGCCCTTATGTCGCGACCGGCAATGCGCTCAGCGTCGCCGCCAACCGCATTTCCTATACGCTCGACTTGCGCGGCCCGAGCTGGGCGGTCGATACCGCGTGTTCATCGTCGCTCGTCGCGGTTCATCAGGCGTGCCGCGCGCTGCAGCGTGGCGAGGCCGATGCGGCGCTGGCCGGCGGGGTCAACCTGATTCTGGCGCCGCAATTGAGCGCGTCCTTCACGCAAGCGGGCATGCTTTCGCCGGATGGCCGATGCAAGGCGTTCGATGCGGCAGCGAATGGTTACGTGCGCGGCGAAGGCGTGGGCATGGTGCTGCTCAAGCGGCTCGACGACGCGCTCGAGAACGGCGACACCGTGTTCGCCGTGATCCGCGGCTCGGCGGTGAATCAGGACGGACGCAGCAATGGCCTGACCGCGCCCAATGGGCCGGCCCAGCAGGCCGTGATTCACGGTGCGCTGCGCGATGCCGGCGTACGCGCGCAGGACATCGGCTTCGTCGAAGCGCACGGTACGGGAACGCCGCTCGGCGACCCGATCGAGTTGAATTCGCTGACGGCCGTCCTGGGCGAGTCCCGTCGGCCGGACGATCACTGCTGGATCGGTTCGGTCAAGACCAACATCGGCCATCTGGAGTCGGCGGCGGGCATCGCCAGCCTGATCAAGACCGCTCTCGCGCTACACCATCGTGCGATTCCGCCGAACCTCCATTTCCGGTCGATCAATCCGCAAATCGCGCTCGACGGCACGCCCTTCCGCATTCCGCAGCAGGTCACGACCTGGCATTCGGAACACGGGCCGCGCCTGGCCGGCGTGAGTTCGTTCGGCTTCGGCGGCACCAACGCGCACCTGATCCTGTCCGAAGCGCCACGCGCCGCCGAGGTTGAAGCCGATCCGGCAGCGCCTGCGGCGCGCGTCGTGACGCTCTCCGCGCGCACGCCCGAAGCGTTGCAAGCGCTGGCTGCGTCCTATGCGGCGTATCTCGACGCCCATCCGGAGAGCCGTGTGCAGGATGTCGCGTTCACGGCGAACACCGGGCGCACCCACTTCACGCGGCGAGCCGCCATCGTCGCATCGAATCTCGATACGTTGCGTTCGCAACTGCATGCCGTTGCGGCCGGCGAGGCCGCCGAAACACCGCCTGCGGCGACGTTCCACTTTTCCGACGACGACGGCGGCAGCGCCGAGGCGGTTCGGCAATTGCGTTCGGCCAGCCCCGCCTTCGGCGCGCTGCTGCAGCAGCAATCCGAGATGCCCGGCCCCGTCTCCGCCGACGCCGGGTTCACGGCATTCCAGCGCGCGCTCGCGCAACTGTGGATGTCGTTCGGCATCACGCCGGGCGTCATCAGCAGCACGGGCGACGGGCATCGCGCCGCGGCCGCGTTTGCGGGCGTGCCGCAGGCGCCGGACGGCGCCGCGGCGGGAAACCACGCCATCGTGATCGAAATCGGCGCGCACACGGCCGCGTGGGACACGATCCTGCACACGCTCGCCGCGCTCTACGTCCGCGGCGCGTCCATCGACTGGGATGCCGTGGAGCGGGACGCATCGCGCCGCCGGCTCGCCCTGCCGACCTACCCGTTCGAGCGTCGCGGCTTCTGGATCAGTCCACGTGCGTCCCGGCATCCGTTGCTCGGGCGCCTGATGGAGCAGCACGCGCATGCGCCGGCCACGTGGATCTGGCAATCGCGTCTCGACGCTCCGGCGACCACCTTTCTCGACGGTCATCGCATCAAGGGATCGCCCGTCCTGCCCTATTCCGCCTATGTGGAAATGGCGCTGGCGGCCACGTCGGAAATCGGCGCAGCCGGCCATACGACGTTGAAGGACCTCGCCCTGCATGCGCCATTGCCGCTGCATCCGCATGCATCGCGCACCGTGCAGACCGTGCTGAGCCGCCGGTCCTGGGGACCGTTTTCGTTTGCCGTCTATCACCGGATCGAGGACACCCGCACCGCCGCGACATGGCAGATGTGCGCGAGTGCCGAAATTCACGAATCGGATCGGAGCCAAGCATGAAATTCGGCCTGATGTTCTTCGCCAGCAGTGAAGAGGCGCTGTCCGGCAACAAGTACCAGCTCGTGATGGAAAGCGCGCGTTTCGCCGATGCGAACGGGTTCTCCAGCGTCTGGGTGCCGGAGCGCCATTTCACCGAGTTCGGCTCGCTGTACCCGAATCCCGCCGTCCTGCACGCCGCGCTCGCCGCTGCCACCCAACGCGTGAAGCTGGTCGCGGGCAGCGTGGTCGCCGCGCTGCACAACCCGATCCGGATCGCGGAAGAATGGTCCATGGTGGACAACCTGTCGAACGGCCGCGTGGGCGTGTCGTTCGCGTCCGGCTGGAATCCGGACGACTTCGTGTTCGCTCCGGAGAAATATGCGAGCCGGCAGGATGACATGCTCACCACGATGCGCACCGTCCAGCATCTGTGGCGCGGCGGGTCGCTGGATGCGACGAACGGCGTCGGCAAGCCGGTGCAGTTGCGCATCTATCCGACGCCGGTGCAGCCGGAACTGCCCGTCTGGGTGACGGCCGCGAGCAATCCGCAGACGTTCGTGCGCGCCGGCGAAGTCGGCGCCAACCTGCTGACCCACGTGCTCGATCAGGATCGGGACCAGCTCGCGCACAAGATTGCCCTCTACCGCGAGGCACGCGCGAAGCACGGCTTCGATCCGGCGGCCGGCACCGTGTCCGTGATGCTGCACACGTTCGTCGGCGACGATGCGGCGCGGGTGCGCGAACAGGCGCGTGCGCCGTTCTGCAACTACATCCGCAGCAATATCGGGCTGTTGAACGGGCTGGCGCAGAGCCGCGGCCAGTCGGTGGACGTGCGCACGATGGGCGCGCACGAACTGGACGCGTTCGTCGAGTTTCTCTATGAACGCTTCGCGCAATCGCGCGGCCTCATCGGCACGCCGGAGACCTGCGTCGAACTGGTGCGGGACCTCGAGTCGATCGGCGTGGATGAAGTGGCCTGCCTGCTCGATTTCGGTCCGCCGGTCGAGCTGATCCTCGGCAATCTTCCGCAGCTGAGTCGACTACGGAAGATGTGCGCCCCCAGGCGATCCGCCGCGCCGGCGAGATTCGATGCCGCTGCGGTGCAGGCCCGTTGCACCGGAACGACTTCGGGTGCGGACTTCAACGGCGAAATCCGGCAGCACGGCGTGCAGATCGACGGCGTGTTCAACGCGATCCAGCAGATCTGGCGCACGGCCGGCGAGGCGCTGGGGAAAATCTGCCTGCCGGCCGACGCGCTGGCATCGACGCAATACCAGGTGCACCCCGCTTTTCTCGACGCGTGCAGCCGCGTGCTCGCCGCCGCTATCGATCCGGACGCGCTGGCGGCGGGCGACCTGTACCTGCCCAGCTCGATCGGGGCGGTACGGGTTCATCAGCCGCCGTCGTCAACCGATGCATGGAGCCACGCGACACTGCGCAAGCCGATCGGGCAAGGCGCGCTGGAGGGCGATATCCGCGTCTACGACCTCGCCGGGCGCCTGCTGATCGAGATCGATGCGCTGCGGTTGCAGCATGTGCGCGCCGGGCGCGCCGTCGAGCGGCACGACTTCGCCGCGCTGCTTTATCAGCGCGTCTGGAGACCGTCGAGCGTCGCAGCGGCAACCGGCGGTTCGGCGCACGGCGAGTGGCTGATTCTCGCGGACCGTGGCGGCGTCGGCGCGCAACTGTCGGCTCTGCTGGAGAGCACGGGCGATACGTGCACGCTGCGCTTCGCCGACGCGACGCCGGAACTGCCCGCGCCCGAGCGGCCGCTGAAGGGCGTCATCCACCTGTGGAGCCTCGATCTCGCGCCCGCCGACATCGCGGCGAGACGGCGTGCCAGCGCGAGCGTGCTGCAACTGGTCAGGGCACTGGCGTCACGCGCGCCGTCAGCCCGGCAGGCGCGCCTGTGGCTGGTGACGTCGGGCGCGATGAACGTGCTGGACGGCGAATCGATCGCCGTGGCACAGGCCCCGCTGTGGGGATTGGGCCGGGCGATCGCGGTGGAGCATGCGGCGCTGTGGGGCGGGCTCATCGACCTCGATCCCGCCCAGCCGTCCGCGGCGGACATCGTGCAAGCGGTTCGGGCCGACGGCCGTGAAGACATGATCGCGTTCCGCCGCGGACAGCGCCACGTCGCGCGCATCGCCCGCGACAATCGCGAATTCGTCAGCCAACGGCCGATCCGGTTCCACGATGACGCGACCTACCTGGTGACCGGCGGGCTCGGCGGGCTTGGCCTGCGGCTCGCGTCCTGGCTCGCCGACAACGGCGCCGGCAAGGTCGTGCTGCTCGGGCGCAGCGAACCGTCCGCCGCGGCCGAAAAAATCCTGCGCACGCTCGACGCGCGGTTCATTCGCGCCGATCTGTCGCGTCGCGACGACGTCGCACAGGCGCTCGGCGAAATCGCGCATTCGATGCCGCCGCTCAAGGGGGTCTTCCACCTCGCCGGCGCGCTCGACGATGCGCTGCTGACGCGCCAGGACGACGACTTCTTCCATCGCGCCGGGAGCGGCAAGGCCGACGGCGCGTGGTATCTGCACGAACTGACGGCCGACGTGCCGCTCGACCATTTCGTCCTGTTCTCGTCGATGGCCGCGCTGATCACCATGCCGGGCCAGGGCAACTACGCGGCGGCGAACAGCTTCCTCGACGCCCTCGCACAGCATCGGCGCGCGCAGGGGAAACCGGGGCTCAGCGTCAATTGGGGGCCGTGGGCGGAGATCGGCCACGCCGCCACCGACTACGGCCGGCGCGCGCACGAACAACTGGCCGCGCTCGGCGTCGGCACGCTGTCGCCCGAACTGGCCATCGCGACGCTGGAACGGCTGATGGCGTCCGGCGTCGCCCAGTCCGGGGTGGCGCGGATCGACTGGCCGACCCTGTTCCGGGTCGATGCGCCGGCCGCCGGGTCGGCGCTGTTCTCCGAGCTGGCGCAACCCGCCGCGCAGCCTGCGCAGCAAGAGACGGCGTTGCTGCGACAGCTGCATGCGTGCGTGCCGCGCGAGCGGGTCGAGCGCATTACCGACACGCTCGCGACGATGCTGGCCGAGACGCTGCGGCTTGCCGGCCCCGACGCCATCGCGCCCGAGCAATCGCTGCTCGATCTCGGCCTGGATTCGCTGATCGCGCTCGAACTGACCGACCGCCTCACCAAGGCATTCGGGCGACCGTTTCGCGCGACGCTGTTCTTTTCCTATCCGAACCTGCAAACGCTCGCCCAGTACGTGCTGAACGAGCTGTCGCCGTCGCTCCCCGCGCCTGTCGTCGACGAAACGTCCGACGACCTCGACGAGGACGACCTTTCCGAACTGATCGCCCAGGAGATCGGCGCCCAATGAACGCCAAGGCCACGCATGCACTGAAAGCCGCGCTCGACGAACTGCGCCTGCGGCGCGCGGAAATCGCGGCGCTGCGTTCGGACCGCAACGAGCCGATCGCCGTCATCGGCATGGCTTGCCGCTTCCCCGGACGCAGCGATACGCCGGACGCGTTCTGGCAATTGCTCGACGGCGCGCGCGATGCCGTCACCGAAGTGCCCGGCGAACGCTGGGACATCGATCGCTATTACGACCCCGATCCGTCCACGCCCGGCAAGATGGCGACCCGCCACGGCGCCTTTCTCGAACGCGTGGACGAATTCGACGCGGCGTTCTTCGGGATTGCGCCGCGCGAAGCCACCTACCTCGATCCGCAGCAGCGACTCCTGCTCGAAGTGGCCTGGGAGGCGCTCGAAAACGCCCATCTCGCGCCCGAGCGCTTCCGGCAGTCCGCCACGGGCGTGTACGTCGGCATCACCTGCTTCGATCATGCGATCCAGGTGTCCAATGCGTCGATGCCGTCGAGCAGCTACGCCGGCACGGGCAGCGCGCTGAACATGGCCGCGGGCCGGCTGTCGTTCGTGCTGGGCCTCACCGGCCCGAGCATGGCGATCGATACCGCCTGCTCGTCGTCGCTGGTCTGCCTGCACCTGGCCTGCGAAAGCCTGCGCTCGCGCGAAACCGGCATGGCGCTCGCGGGCGGCGTCAACCTGATGCTGTCGCCCGAGGTGATGGTCAGTTTCTCGCAAGCGCGCATGCTGTCGCCGGACGGACGCTGCAAGACCTTCGACGCGGCGGCGGACGGCTACGTGCGCGGCGAAGGATGCGGCATGGTGGTGCTCAAGCGCCTCGCCGACGCGCTCGCCGACGGCGACCGGGTGCTCGGCATCGTGCGCGGCACGGCGGTCGACCAGGGCGGCGCGGGCGGCGGGCTGACCGTGCCGAGCCGCGATTCGCAGGAACGGGTAATCCGCCGCGCACTGAACCAGGCCGGCCTCGCGCCCGGCGACGTGTCCTATGTCGAGGCCCACGGTACCGGGACGTCCCTCGGCGACCCGATCGAGGTCGAAGCGCTGGCCGGCGTCTACGGCCCCGGGCGCGCGGCGAACGAGCCGCTCGTGATCGGTTCGGTCAAGACCAATATCGGGCACCTTGAATCCGCCTCCGGCATCGCCGGCCTGATCAAGGTCTTGTTGTCGTTCGAGCATGACCGGATTCCGGCGCACCTGCATTTCACGCACCCCAATCCGCATACGCCGTGGCAGGACATCCCGGTCCGCGTCGCGGCCGATCCGGTCGCGTGGCAGCGCGGGGAACGCAGGCGAATCGCCGGGGTGAGCGCGTTCGGATTCAGCGGCACCAATGCCCACGCGATCGTCGAGGAACCGCCCGTCGCGCCGGCGCATGCCGCGCAGCGCGCGCTGCTGCTGCTGTCGGCCCGATCCGAAGCGGCGCTGGCGGCGCTCGCGCAGCGCTACGAGCGCGCGATCGCCGGCGCGACGCCGCACGAGCTGGCCGCCATCTGCCGCGCCGCCGCCACCGGACGGATTCACTATCCGTTTCGCGCGGCCTACGTGTCGGGCGTGAGGGAAACCTCGGCGGCAGCCGCACGCACGGGCAAGGCGTTGCGCACGGGCTTCATGTTCGGCGCGCCGGACGCCGGCGTCGCGCGCGAACTCCACGCGTCGGAGCCGCTGTTCCGCGACGCGTTCGCGCGATGCCAGGTGCCGCTGGAGGCACTCGAGACCGACGCGGGCCGCTTCGCGATCCAGTTCGCGTGGGCGGAACTGTGGAAGGGATGGGGCATCCGCCCGGCCGTCGTGTCGGGCCATGGCGTCGGCGAATATGTCGCGGCCTGCGTGGCGGGCGTCGTGAGCGTTGCCGACGCGCTGCGCCTCGTGGCCGCCCGCCCGGATGCCGAAGCCTCGCGCGCCGTGCTTCAGGACATGCCGCTCGCACGGCCGTCGGTCCGCCTGATCTCCGGCCGTCTCGGCGCCGAGGTGACCGACGAGGTGACACACCCGCAGTACTGGTTGCAGCTGGCCGGGGCGCCGGATCAAGACGATGCGCCGCACACGCCGGAAGGGCTGGCCGACGGCTGGCTGCCGCCGCCATGCGCCGGCGACGCACTGGAGCGCGCAATCGCGGCGCTGTACGTGCAGGGCGGGCAGTTCGACTGGCGCGCGCTGTTCCCGGCGCCCGCCCAGCCCGCCACGACCCTGCCGAACTACCCGTTCGAGCGGCAGCGCTTCAGCCTGGAGAAGATCCAGTCGCCCGTCATCGGCATGGATGCCGGCAGCATCGACGAAGCGGTGCGGCACCTCAAGTCGTCCGGCAAGTACTCGGAGGACGTGCTGAACGCGTTTCCGGAACTGCTCAGGACTGCGTTCACCCCCGCCGAAACCACCGCCTCGAACGCAAGCCCGCTCTATCACGTGGCGTGGGAGCCGCAAGCCGCGCTGCCGGCGGCACAGGTCGCCGCCGACGCGTCCCCGTGGCTGATCTTCGCGGACGCGAGCGGTGTCGGCGAGCGGCTCGCGGGACTGCTGCGCGCGCGCGGCGCATCCTGCTCGCTGGTGCGCCCCGGCCTCGACGATGGCGCCGGCATGGATGCGGACTGGCAGATCGCGCCCGAGCGGCCGGACGACTTCGTCCGCTTGCTGAACGAAACCGCCGCCCCCGGCCAGCGCATCGTCTTTCTCTGGGCGCTGGACGAAACCGTCGGCGAGACGCGCATGTCCACGGCGCTGCTGCATCTCGTGCACGCGCTGGTCGGCAGCGAGCGCGAGTGGACGCCTTCGACCCGCCCCAGGATCTCGGTGGTCACGCGCGACGCGGTGGAAGCCGGCGACTCGCCGCGCGTAACGGGGCTCGCACAGGCTGCGCTGTCGGGCCTGGCACGCGGGGCGACGATCGAGCATCCGGAATGGTTCGGCACCGCGATCGATCTCGACCCGGCCGCGCTGGAGGACGAGACGCCTGCGTTGCTTCAGGAGATGCTCGGCGAGAGCCGCGAGGAACAGGTGGCGTTGCGGCACGGCACGCGCCATGTGGCGCGCCTGAGCCCGCTCGCGCAAGCCGAAAGCGCCGCGCTGCCGGTCGACCCGGGCGCGGCCTACCTGATCACCGGCGGGTTCGGCGCACTCGGGCTGCACACCGCCCGGTGGCTGGCGGCGCGCGGCGCGGGCACGCTGATCCTGATCGGCCGGCAAGGGGCCGCGAGCGACGACAGCCGGCAGGCAATCGCCGAGCTGCGCGAGCGGAACGTATCGCTGCGCTGCGAGCGCCTCGATATCGCCGACCCGGCGGCGGTCGCCGATTTCTTCGCCGCGCTCCGGCGCGACGGCGTGCCGCTGCGGGGCATCGTGCACGCGGCCGGCATCGTCGGCTACAAGCCGATCATGCAGGTCGAGCGCGACGAACTGGACGCGGTCCTGCAACCGAAGGTCGCCGGCGCGTGGCTGCTCCATCAGCACAGCGAACATTTCCCGCTCGATTTCTTCATCCTGTTTTCGTCGATCGCGTCCGCGTGGGGGTCGCGTGAGCAGGCGCACTACAGCGCCGCGAACCGATTCCTCGACGCGCTCGCGCATCATCGCCGCGGCCTGGGCCTGCCGGCGCTGAGCGTGAACTGGGGGCCCTGGGCGCAAGGCGGCATGACGTTCCCCGAGGCGGAAGCGCTGCTGCGGCGCGTCGGCATCCGGTCGCTGGCGGCCAATCGCGCGCTCGACGTGCTGAATCGCCTCCCCGCGGTGCCGCAGGTGGCGGTCGTCGATATCGACCTGGCGCTGTTCCAGGGCTCCTACGAAGCACGCGGGCCCAAGCCGTTCCTCGACCGCGTGCGGGTGGCCGGAACCCCGCCAGGCGCGCCGGCGATGCCGGCATTGAGCGACGCCTCGCCGCGCGAGCGAAAGCGCCTGCTGGCGGACAGCATCGATCGCGCGGTTGCCCAGGTGCTCGGCTACGCAGCGGGGACGCTGGATCGCGACCTCGGCTTCTTCGAGATGGGCATGGATTCGCTGATGGCGCTGGACGTGCGCACGCACCTCGAAACTGCGCTGGGTGTCCCGTTGTCGGTCGCGCTGTTGTTCGATCATCCGACGGTCAACGCCCTCGCGGATTTCCTGGCGGAGCAGGCATCCGGCGCGGCAGCGGACGCGCCCGCGGCGCCGACGCAGGCCGTGCCGCCGCAAACGCAGCCGCGGCCGGTCGCACCGGCCGGTGCGGCCCGCGAGGCCGGCACGCCGGAGCCGATCGCGATCGTCGGCATGAGTTGCCGGTTTCCGGGCGCCGCGCACGATCTCGACGCCTATTGGCGGCTGCTGAACGACGGGGTGGACGCGATCTCCGAAGTGCCGCGCGAGCGCTGGGACATCGACGCGTACTACGATCCCGATCCTGAAAAGCCGGGCAGCATGGTTTGCCGCTTCGGCGGTTTTCTCGACGACGTCGATCAGTTCGACCCGGCGTTTTTCCGTATCACGCCGCGCGAAGCGGCCGCGATGGACCCGCAGCAGCGCCTGTTGCTCGAAGTCAGTCACGAAGCGCTGGAACATGCCGGCATTCCCGTCGACAGTCTCAAGGGCAGCCGGACCGGCGTCTTCGTCGGCATCACCACCAACGATTACGCGAACCTGCAGCTTCGCAACGGCGGCGGCAGCGGCATCGACGGCTATTTCTTCACCGGCAATCCGCTGAACACGGCGGCCGGCCGCATCTCGTATGGATTGGGCGTGCAGGGGCCGAGCATGGCGATCGATACCGCCTGCTCGTCGTCGCTCACCGCGATCCATACCGCCAGCCAGAATCTGCGAAGCGGCGAGTGCGATCTCGCCATCGCGGGCGGCGTCAACCTGATCCTGTCGCCGGACAACTCCATCGCCGTCTCGCGCACGCGGGCGCTGGCGCCGGACGGCCGCTGCAAGACCTTCGACGCGTCCGCGAACGGCTTCGTGCGCAGCGAAGGCTGCGGCGCGCTCGTGCTCAAGCGCCTGTCCGATGCGCTCGCCGCGGGCGATCGCGTGCTGGCCGTGCTACGCGGTTCGGCCGTCAACCACGACGGCGCGTCGAGCGGCTTTACCACGCCGAACGGACGTGCGCAGGAAGCCGTGATCCGCCAGGCGCTGGGCGGGCTGCCCGCCGCGTCCATCGATTACGTGGAAGCGCACGGCACCGGCACCCCGCTGGGCGATCCCGTCGAGCTGAAGGCGCTGGCGACGGTGTTCGGCGAAGGCCGCGACGAGGAGCGGCGGCTGCGGGTCGGCTCGGTGAAGACCAACATCGGCCACACGGAATCCGCCGCCGGCATCGCCGGGGTCATCAAGGTCGTGCTGGCGTTGAACCACGATCGCCTGCCCGCCCACCTGCACTTCCGCCACCCGAGCCCGCTGGTGCAGTGGGACGCGCTGCCCATCGAGATCTGCGCCGAGACGAGCGCGTGGCCGCGCGGCGAGCGGCCACGGCGAGCCGGCGTCAGCGCGTTCGGCGCGAGCGGCACCAATGCCCACCTGGTGCTGGAAGAAGCGCCCGCGCCGGCGCGGCAGGCGACGCCGTCGAGACACAAGGTGCATCCGCTGGTGCTGTCGGCCAAGACGCCGGCGGCGTTGCGCGAGCTCGGCCTGCGCTATCAGCGTCGGCTCGAAGCCGAACCCGGTCTCGATATCGCGGCCGTGACCTTTTCGGCGGCGACCGGCCGTTCGCATTTCGCGCATCGGCTGGCGCTGCCGGTGACGTCGCTCGACGACGCCCTCGACAAGCTGCGCGCCTTCCAGGCGAAGGAGCCCGCCGGCGCGGCGCAGCCCGCCCCGCGCGTGAAGATGGCGTTCCTGTTCACCGGCCAGGGCTCGCAATACGCCGGCATGGGCCGCAATCTGTACGACGCGTATCCGGTGTTCCGCGACGCCATCGACCGCTGCCGCGCGGTGGCCGATCCGCTGCTCGACAAACCGTTGCTCGAGGTGCTGTCGGCCCAGGGCGAGGACATCCACCAGACCGGCTACAGCCAGCCGGCCCTGTTCTCGCTGCAGTTCGCGCTCACCACGTTGCTGGCGTCGTTCGGTGTGGCGCCCGACGCCGTGATGGGCCACAGCGTCGGCGAGTACGCGGCGGCCTGCGCGGCCGGCGTCTTCTCGCCGGAAGACGGCCTGCGGCTGATCGCCGAACGCGGCCGGCTGATGCAGGCGTTGCCTCGCGACGGCGAGATGGCGGCCATTTTCACCGGCCTCGCCACGGTCGAGCGCGCGATCGAAGCCTGGCCGCACGAGGTCGCGGTGGCGGCCGTCAACGGTCCGGCGAGCATCGTGATCTCCGGCAAGCGCGAGCGCATCGCGATGCTGGTCGACGCGTTCGCGGCGCAGGACATCCGGTCCGTGCCGCTCAACACGTCGCACGCGTTTCACTCGCCGCTGCTCGAGCCGATGCTGGACAGATTCCAGGCCGCGGCGAAAACGGTGCGCGCCGCACGCCCGGCGATCCCGTTCTATTCGAATCTCACGGGCGCCGTGATGGACGACGCGCCCACCGACACGTACTGGCGCCGTCATTGCCGGGAGCCGGTGCAGTTCGCGAGCAGCGTCGAGCGACTCGCCGAAGCCGGTTTCAACGTGCTGGTCGAAATCGGCCCCAAGCCGGTGCTCGTCAACCTGGCCCGCGCGTGCTGTGCGCCGGACGCCGGGATCCAGTTCCTTGCCCTGCAGCGGCCGCAAGTCGAGCAGCAAGCGCTGATCGAAACGCTGTCGAGCCTTTATGCGCGCGGTGTCGATGTCGACTGGGCCCCCACCGAAACACCCGCGCTCGCGCGCGTCGCATTGCCGTCCTATCCCTTCCAACGCAGCCGTACCTGGTTCCAGAAAGCGGACATGTCCATGACTCAGACAAGCGCATCACCCATCGCTGCAACGCCGACGCACAACCGTAGCGGCGAGGTTCTCGAATGGCTTCGCGGCAAGATCGGCGAATTGATCCAGGCCGACCCCGCCACCATCAACATCGAACTGCCCTTCCTGGAGATGGGCGCCGACTCGATCGTGCTGATCGAGGCCATCCGGCACATCGAGGCAGAGTACGGCGTGAAGCTGGCCATGCGCCGCTTCTTCGAAGACCTGGCGACGGTCCAGGCGCTCGCCGAGTATGTCGCGGACAATCTGCCGGCGGCCGCCGCGCCGACCGGGGCCGAGGTCGTGGCAGAACCGACCACGGCGGCGGTCGCGGACGCGGTTGCGCCGTCCACGGCGATGCTTGCGCCGCGCCCCGCCGCCCCGGCGGAATGGGTGGCGGCCGAAGGCGGCTCCACGGTCGAGCGCGTGTTGCGGGAGCAGAACCAACTGCTGTCCCACGTGATGAGCCAGCAGATGGAACTGCTGCGCACGTCGCTGACCGGCCAGGCCGGTGTCCGGCCGGCGACGGTCGCCGCGCAAGCCGTCGCGAGCACGGCCAGCGTCGCACCCGGGGCCGCGATCGCGGCCAGACC
>NZ_JAAGPP010000046.1:0-55799 GCF_017104975.1 Burkholderia sp. Ac-20344 | reverse complement strand
ATCCACAATTCGTCATCAACGATCGGCGCTTGCATTCCTCATGATCCCGTTGCTCAGATGCTTGAGGTTAACAGGTCGCCGGCGAAGTTAACAGCCCCTCGAGGGTCTTTTTGAACTGGCCTCTAAGAGATGTCGTCTTCATCGTCGGTCGCCGGGGGGCGCGCCACCCAGGCTGGAATGAGTTTTCAGGCCGGTGTCAGCGCATGGTTTGCTGCTCATCTGCTCAGCCGGACACCCATCGGTACTCGGTTCGGGCAGAGAAGAGACGCCGTAGTAGAGCGACTTCAGTTCGAGACGGGCCGGAATCTCGATGACATCGAGGTTCAACTCTCAGATGGAAGTCTGGTCAGTGTCCAGTGCAAAACCAACTTAGCGCTATCTAGTGCTGACGGGTCGGCACTGGCATCCGTAATCAAGCAGCTGACGAGTCTGTATCGGACCGTGTCGGCTACGCGGGAGGCCGCAACAGGCGTATTGGCCGTATCGACGAGTGCGCCAGCGTCGCTTGATGACCTACACCGGGCCTGCCGAATGTTTGATGTTGGTGGCACGTGGGCAGAGGTCTACGGACAGGTCAATCAAAGTGAACGCGGCGCGCTCGATATCTTCCGCGACCATGCCACGCGTTCATGGGCAAATGCGTCGGCCGGCCCGCTGTCGGACGCGGTACTGGCAGGCATGGCAGGCATGTTCCGCTTGGTGCGTTTTGACATCGAACCAGGAGGCGCGGATTGGCGCGAGGCGGCAGCGACGTTGCAAGGTGGTCTCTACGGGGACGCAGTAACGAGCGAGACCGCGATGGCGGAACTCCAGCGCATCGCCCAGGACCTGATCCGAAAGGGGGCGCCCTCTGACAGAAATGGCTGGCTTCGTTCCGTTCGGAAGGCGGGAATCGAAGACCGACAGTCGCCCGGGTACGACGCTGACATCGAACGGCTTCGGCAATGGACCGCGGCAGAGTTGGAACGGCTTAAGCGGCATGCCATGCTGGCGGGCGATGCGGAGATTCCACGTCAGTGCCTACAGGCCTTAGGCGACGCCATCGCCAACGGAAGCCTGCTGGTTATCGGTGAGCCCGGTGCGGGAAAGACCGGTGTGCTGGTGCGCTACGCGAGGGAGTTGTTTGCCAGCGGAGCGCCAACGGTATTTCTTTCAGTGGATGACCTAGCCGCAACCACGGATGCCCCCGCGCTTCGACGGGCGCTCAACATCGAGAACGACCTTCTCGATGTGCTGGGCGCATGGCCCGGAACTTCACCGGCTGTCTTGGTGATCGACGCGCTGGATGCATCAAGAGGCGGTGCATCTGAGGCGGTATTTGCAAGACTGATCGAAGGCGTAGTCAACAAGCTCGGTGAGCGATGGTCCGTTGTTGCCTCCATCCGCACATTTGATCTGCGGCATGGGAAGCGCTTGCGTGCGCTTATGCAGGGAACGCCCCCGGACGGCGAATATGCCGAGTCCGGCCTCGAATCCGTCCGGCACTTCTCGATCCCACGGCTCGTCGATTCCGAGCTGACCTTCATCGGCGAAGCGAACCCCACACTCGGCCGACTCCTATCCGCGGCGCCCGCATCCATTCGGGAATTGCTGGGAAACGTTTTTAACCTGTCACTCGCCGCCGAGCTGGTCACTGGAGGCCTGGCACCTGAGGCGATTCAAGCTGTCACCAGTCAGAGCCAGCTGATATCGCGGTACGAGGACGAGCGGCTCAGCAGTCATCGGTTGCGACGCGCGGCGAAGGAGGTAGTGGGCGAGATGGCCCGGCAAGAGCGCCTGGTAGTTAGGCAGGACCGCATCCAGAACGATGCGCTGGATGAAGTCATCGCTACCGGGGTTTTGGTGCAGGCACCGCAGGACCGCGTCTCCTTTGCGCACCACGTCCTGTTTGACCACGCTGTCGGGCGCTTCTACCTTGACTTGGATGACGCAGCGACGCTTACGGCACAGGTTGCCGGGCAGCCGGCGATCGGTTTACTACTCGGTCCAGGCCTTCGGTTCGCCATCATGGACAAGTGGGAAACAGGGATGGCAGGGAAGGAGGCTGCTTGGCAGTTGGCCGCAGACCTGGCTTCTCACGACGATATGGACCCCGTGCTGGGCAGCATTGCCCTACGGACAGTAATCGACAGCGTGCAGACGCTCGAAGACGTGCAACCACTGATGGCCATCATGAGCGACCGCAGTCGTCGGGCTCAGGCGGGGCATGTGCTTTCAAGAGCGTCGAGGTTTGTGAGAGTAAGTCTCCTCGCGCACTCCAATGCGAACGTCGCAATGCTCGCTTGGGCAGAGGCCGCGCGCGGCGCCGCATTGACCGGCGCTAAGGAGCATCTCGACGGGGTGCGAATCCTTCTGCTGACTCTGATGGAGAGAGGTAACTTCGATGACGCAGGCTTCGCTGCTGCCTTCGGTGCCGCTGCGCGCGCGATGCTCGCGACGATCTGGTCTGACGAGAGTCTGTCGGGATATTCGAGCAACGCAATCCGATTCGTAGCTCGCGCCTTTGAGTCCGATCCTGCAGCGTCGGAGCGGCTCTTGGAATACGTAATCTCCGAGCCCCATTTCTCCACGCACGCATCACAGGAAGCACCCTGGCTTGCCGAAGGCGCGTGCTACATGCTGAGTGCCGCACCGGCATTTGTGGAAAGAATCTATGCCAGCCTATTTGGCAAAGAGTCCCCGCAGGAGGGCGACACCTTTCTCGGCGGCAGCCCGAGCAAAATCCTGACGCTTAGATCAAGTCACAAGCAGGACTACGAACATGCTCGCTGGCACCTGGAGCAAGTGTTGCCGAAGTTCCTGGAGGCCTCCCCGGAGCACGCTATTCGCGCGGTGAGCAGCTGCGCCATTGGGCTCACAGCGGAAGAACAGGGGGGCGGAAGAGATGGACTGACGCGTGTGACAGTGCAAGGCGCCACAGATGCGATCACCATCATTGATGACAGTTTCTCGATGGAAGAGTGGCGAGAAGCAGAGGAGCACGAGGGGACCGAGAGGAGAGCGCTAAGGGTACTAGCGGATTTCCTGCGGTCCTGCTCTGGAGATGACTTCCGCCGCTGCACGGACGCTGCTCTTGGCGCGCCGGTATCTTCTTCGGTCGTTGCGCGACTGTTTGGGATTGCCGCTGAACGTCTGGGCGTGGCCGACGAGAAGCTCTGGCCTATCGCCACAGACGATGGAGTCTTGCTCAGCTGGCGCTTGTCGCGTGACGCCATCGCTTACGTCGCCGCTGCTCTGCCCACGAGGCCTGCGGATCAGCGAGTTTCATTTGAGAAGCGGCTTCTTGAGCGGGTCCGAAGTTCGGATGACGACACAAGAAAGCAATGGGAGTACCGCGCGCAGCGACTCCTGTCGCTGGTCGAGCCTAGCAACTTACTAGTGCCGGAGCTTGCCGCGTATCGGGCTGAGCTTGCGGAGCAGGGGGATCTCACTGGTAACCCTGCCTACATATCGATATCGACTGGTTGGTCGGGCAGCGATGAAGACATCGTTGACTCTCTGTTGCGCAGTCAGGGAGTTGACACACACGCTGGCCCGGATGGGACAGTCATGGAATCGGTGCGGTCACTGAAGCAGTGTCTTAAAGCCAGCGGCGAAAGCATCGATCAGGCAGGCGTCACAACGATATGGGCGCAGATACAGAGCGTTGTCAGGGCAATCGATCAGCAGTCCGGTGTCGCGGCGAAGGCAGAGACCCTCCATGCGGCTTGGGGTTACGTCAGCAACGCCGCTGCGCAAATTGCCGACAGCGACGCGTACAAGTCAGCAGCGGAACGAAATCCACCAACAGGTGAGCTGCTGGCCTTGCTGGATCGGTTGTCGGAGAGCCCGTATCCTGAGGTCTCGGGTGAAAACACGAGAACGATGGCCTGGGGAAACTGGGATGTTCGCGTGTACGCAGCTCAGGGTTACTTGGCTCTGGCCCGTAGGGGCCTAGACGCCAGCTTCGAGGCAAGGTTTCGCAGAATGCTCGCCGATCCGGTTCCGACGGTTCGCCACCAGATTAGCTGCGCGCTCAACACGCTCTGGGACGTGGCGAGGCCCACGATGTGGGAGCTAATGGATTACGTAGCCGAGCACGAAGACCATCCCGAAGTACTTGCGTTCTTTGTCAGTGGGCCGATGGGGAGGATGATCGGCGCGGAACAGGATCGATGTGCTTCGATTGTGTCCAAGGTTATCAGAGCGGCCGAGGCAAATGCGATAGCAAAGGAAGAAGGGCGGAGTGAACTCGCTGAAGCGGTTGCGGGCATAGCGGCTCACTTGTGGTTAGGCCGAGGTCATGCCACGGCGAAGCAATGGATAGATGGCTGGATCGCCAATCTTGCAGTCGGCCACAGATTCGTGGGGCGGCTGATCTCTGAACTTAGAGCGCCACTGTTCCTGAAATGGGACGAAAAGATCGAGGCAGACCGCGCCGCGAAGATTCAGAACAGATCGCGAGAACTTCTCGCTGCGATCGTAGATGCCGAGATCGCCGGTCTGAACGAGGCGGAGGCTTTGCTTCGTGAAGGCCAAAAGGAACTCGGTGTGCCACTCTACCGTCGCAGCGGTCAGCAACTTGAGCACGCGGCAAATCAGCTTTACTTCGGTTCCGGCGCTTCTTCTGCGACTCGTGGAAACTCGAATTTCTCTAACAGCTTGAGCGATCGGCATCGCAAGGCCGAGTTCATCGCTGAGTATGGCGACATACTGCAAAAGATCGGGGACACAGGAATCTCCTCGATCGTCTACCACTTGGTCGAGTTATATGAGTTCCTGGCAGAAGCTGCGCCGGAAGCAGTCTTCGACCGAATCGCGGCGTTGCTTCTTGGGCCAGCTGCTGGCGACGGATATCAGTTCGAGAGTCTTGCCGAGACCGCGCTGGTCCGCTTGGTGCAGATGTACTTGGCCGACTACCGATCAGTGTTTGCCGACAACGCCCGACGAGAACAGTTGGTGAAGGTTCTTGAACTGTTCTCCAGGGCTGGGGCACCGGAAGCGCTGCGTCTGCTGTATGAGCTGCCGGACCTGTTGCGATGAGCACCCTCGCCGAAATACAGCGAGTGGGAAGGACGCTCGCTGACTGCTTTGGCGCATTCAGTCGACAGGAGCAAGTTCTTCGCGAGGAACTTTCGCGCGCCCAAGTAGGCACATCGCCGCAGGCGAGCGATCTCCTGGAGAGACGGACACGTCGCTTTCTTGTCGATGGAATCCTGAGGGCTTTCGGCTGGGATGCTGATGACGCGGCGGCGGTTCGCGAGGAGGCGCGATCTTCGTCGGCTACAGGTGAACCGCTGTACTTCGACTATCTCGGATTTGCGAGCGCCGTTCGTACACCAGTCCTAATTGTGGAAGCCAAGGGTGCTGATATCGATGCGCCTCGGCCGAGGAGTGGCGCAGCGCTAAGTTCATTGGAGACGGCCAAGCTACTTGCGAACGAAATCGCAATCGTAAAGGGGTCAACTAGTTCGTCGCGCGTCACTGCGGGATGGCGAGGCTACCTCGGGGACCTTCGAACCTATGTCCAGTCTCTTGACGCTGCCGGCAGGGCCACCCTTCGCCGTGTCGTCATTACGACAGGAAAGTGGCTGGTGGTCTTCGATGATCCCATTGCAACTTTCGTTGCCGACGGATTGCCGGACGCAAACAGCATTCACTTCTTTTCCAGCATGGAGGACATACAGGCCGAAGTCGAGCAAATCTACTTGTTGCTTCATCGGCGATGCCTGGTGGACGACATTCCGCTCACAACCCCAGTCGCGGATGCACTTCGCTGGATGCGGAGCGACCATGTAGATGGATACCTTCGAGCCGTACTTGTGGCCACCACCAAAAGCGGGGCCAGAAGACGGTCATATCCCACGCGATCCATCTATCCCGCGCTAGCGATTGAGACCGGAGGTCGAGTGTTTGTAGTCGTTGACTACGACACACCCCCTGTTGAGGAGAAGATGGATGTCGATGACATCAGCTACCTTCTTCAGGTCATACAGGTGAAGGGCACTGCCTTGGAGTCGCGAATGCGCAGCGTGATAGGGGCCGCAGCGACGCCAAAGTCGCTGGTCGCCTTTGCCGGCCTGACTACTTCTCCAGCTGACACATTGATGCGCGCGCGAGTGACGGTCGAAGCGGGCTCTAGTGCGGCGCGTGCTGGTGTTGATCCCCAATTGAAGCGCCTCGTTGATGTCACCGGCGAGGCGGGAGTCGACAGTGAGTTTGTGATCATCACGGGCGAGGCGTGGTTCTACAAGCTCAATGAACCGCTAGGCCCTGAATGCACCTATCACCTTTGGCGCACGGCAAAGGATGGTGGCGTGACCTCCGATCTGGTTCCAATGTCATATACCACCGAGTCCTTCACGCAAGACGCCCAGGTCCGACACTGCGCCCATGGAGATCATCGGGCAGTGCGAGATCGTCGCTGCCAACTGGATGGCATCGAGACTCATCTGTGCTGTCGGGCTTGTGTGTTCGAGCAAGTGTGTTGGGGAAACGATCGGTCGCCCCTCCCTTGTCCGGCGATTCAGCTGAGCACGGTTGCAGTGGAGGGGCCGGCGGCGTTGTAAGGTTGTCGATCGCCCCCACGTTCGCCGGGGGCTCCACCAGCCAGCGGCTATCGCGTATCCTGCTGTTGGTACACCTTTTAGCTTTGACACTAATACAGGTTGGAGTCGTCGAGCCGAATGACTGCTTGCTTCCGTCTAGCGACGTATACCGCGAAGCACCGAGGGGCGGAAGACGCTGCAAAACGGACATTGAGCGGTAGCGTCCGAATGGCAGAGACGGGTCGTTCAGAGTCGTTCACTTCGTCTCAGAGCCGGCTTTTGCGGTCGTGTGCCGGTCGTGACGTCCGAATGAATGCGCCAGCGACATAGGGAACCTTATCACCATGGCACGATCGGCTGCTCAAACTCGGCTCTCGCAAATCGCGTGACTGCGGCCACGCGGCGCGGCAGCAGCATCGCCGGAACCCGAGCCGCCGGACGATTGGCATAGCGCGCTGATCTCGTAGCGCATTCAACAGGCCCGACTGCGGTCGGTTTTCCGGTCCGAATAAAAACGCGAAGACCTGTTCTAGATTTGGCCCGGGAATCCCAAGCGGATCACGATTTCATCGCGCTGCGCCAGCGGTGCACCTCCTAACACCATCGTATAAGGACCAAGCTCCCACGAGGTGATGTTGCCTGGGCCGACTGTTCTCTAGACTTCTGGTTAATCCTTCTACCGCAACGATTTCCGGAGAACAGCATGGACCGTACCCTGCACGCGATGTCAGTGTTTAGTCACGTCGCCCGACTGGGCAGTTTCACAGCAGCGGCTGAGATGCTCGGTATCAGTGCGGCGTCGGCCAGCACGCTGGTCCGGAGACTGGAGGAGCATCTCGGCGTGACGTTGCTTCAGCGGTCGACCCGCTGTGTTCGGTTGACCACGGAGGGCGAGCAGTATCAGGAGCACTGCCAGCGCATTCTCGGCGAGATCGAGCAGATGCAGCAGCAACTCAGCGGAGCGGGGAAAATCGCGCGCGGTCGGCTGGCCGTGGACGTCGACCAGGAGGTCGCGCATTCGGTCTTGCCGTTCGTGCCGGCGTTTCACGCAAGTTACCCGGAAGTGGGCCTGCGCGTGGACGTTGGCGGAGATGCGGACGGCCTGATCGCCAACGGCGTCGACTGCGCAGTCGTTGTTGGACAGCTCGCCGATTCGTCGCTGCGCAGCCGACGCGTCGGGAATTTTCACGTGGTGACCGTCGCGAGCCCGGACTATCTGCGTATTCGCGGCACGCCGGCCGACCCGGACAGCCTTCATTGCCACGATGTCATTCATTACACGCCGAGGCGCTTCGGCCCGGCCCGTGAGTTCCGCTATACCGTGGACGGCGCTGAGACGCGGCTCAAACTGGCGGAGCGCATCTCCGTCAATGACGTCCGTTCGGCCGTTCGCTATGCGGTGGAGGGCGTCGGCATCGCGCAGGTGAGTGCGCGCATGGTCGCCGAAGAAATCGCCAAGGGACGACTCGTCAGCATCCTCGACGAGTACGGTCCGCCGCCCCTGCCGATTTCCGTTCTGTATCCAGACCGGCGCCAGGTGCCCATGTCGATACGGGCGTTCATCGACTGGATTCAGGCCCAGCTTCGCGATCTCGAGATTGCGAGCTTCGACAGCGCTCCCGCGATCGACGGCGCTGGTGGCCGCGACGCGGCACCGTACTGGACGCTCGGCAGTGGCCGCAACGAGCCTCCGTTCCTGCCGAAGGTAGCGCAGCAACTGGTGGCGACTGCGCCGATCGCATAGTCCTTGCATGCAGCGCCGCAGCGCGCTGCCGTGCCCGTACCTAAACCGAAGTATAGTTTGCGCGCCGGTTGCCGGCGGCATACGATTCGGTCGAGCGCCCGACCTCAAATGCTCGCGTTCTCGATATTTTTACTGAATTGAAGGTCAAGGACCCGCTCGTATGCCGAACCAAGGTATTGTTTCCATCGTCGATGATGACCGGTCCATCCGCAGGGCCACGCGAAGCCTCGTTCGCTCGCTGGGCTGGGAGGTCAGGGTCTACGAGTCCGGCGAGGAGTTCCTTGACGCCGACTTGATAATGGACGTCGCGTGTATCATTTCGGACGTCCAGATGAAGGGCATCACCGGGCTGGAGATGTATGAAGCGCTTCTTGAGCGCGGGCCCGCTCCGCCCGTGATCTTCATCACGGCTTTTCCATCCGAAGCAACCCGCGAGCAGGCGATGAAGCTTGGCGCGATCTGCGTGTTCAGCAAGCCGGTGGATCCGGCGCAGATCAAGACGCGCCTCGAGGATATCGGCTCGGAGCGCAAGCGGACGTAATTCGGAAATCCGTCTTTACCGAGTGACTCTATGAATAACGACCGCCACGCGGGCGATGGCCGCGGCGCATCCGCGGACCCGATCGTTGCGCCGGCCGAACTCGCCGTGGCGCGCGCGTCGGCGCTCGGGCCCAATGTCGAAACGCAACTCCGGAACAGTCAGCGCGCGGTGTACGCGGTTGCGGTCGCGTTGGGGCTCGCAGTATTCCTTGTCGACGCGTTTGCGCCGATCGACGTCGCGGTCGCGGTTCTCTATGTCGTCGTGGTTCTGCTTGTCGCATCGGTCGCGTCTCAGACGGTCACCGTCGGCGTGGCCTGGGCATGCGTATCCCTTACGCTGCTCGGTTTCCTGCTGGCGCAGAGCGATCAGATAGCGGTCAGTTCCCTCGTGCGCTGTATCGTCAGCGTCATCGCCATCGTTACTGTGTCGGCATTGGCGTTGCGCAATCAGAGCAGCCGGGCGACGCTGCAGGATCAGATTGACTTGCTCAATCTGACCCACGACGCGATCGTCGTGTACGGGCTCGACGGGCGTATCCGCTTCTGGAGCAAGGGCGCGGAACGCATGTACGGATGGGGTGCGAAAGAAGCGTTCGGCAAAGCGTTCCATGAGTTGACGCGCACCGGTTCGGCGCTGCCGATCGCTGACCTGATCGAGAAGACGGTAGTCGACGGCAACTGGCAGGGAGAGCTCATGCGCACTCGCAGGAACGGCGAGCGCGTCGTGATCTCCAGCCGATGGATCGTCTCGCGAGACAAGTCGGGCCAGCCGATCGCGATCCTGTCCACCGATAGCGACATCACCCAGGCGAAATCGCTGGAAGCCGAGCTGCGCCGCCAGAAGGAAGAACTCGTGGCCACTGTCGATGCGATCCCTGCGATGGTATGGAGCACGGACGACGACGGGCGCCTGCTGTACCTGAACCGGCGCTGGATGGATTACGGTGTGCGCACCAGTGACGGCGCGGACGTCTGGCACGATATCGTCCATGCCGACGACATCGAGACGTTGCGCGCAGCGTGGCATCAGGCGATTTCGTCCGGAAGTCCGTTCGAGGTGACCGCGCGCGTCCAGCTCGGCAGCGGCGAGTATCGTTGCATGATCATCGGCGCGGCGCCGTTGCGCGGCGCAGACGGCCGGATCCTGCGCTGGTACGGCGTCAATACGGACATCGAGGAGCGCCGGCAGGCCGAGCAGGCGCTCGAGCGCTCGCGCGCGGAACTGGCGCATGTCACGCGGGTAACGATGCTGGGCGAGCTGGCGGCTTCGATTGCGCACGAAGTCACGCAGCCGCTGGCCGCGATCGTCACGTCGGGCGAGGCGGGGTTGCGGTGGCTGGACCATGACGTGCCGGATCTCGTCGAGGTGCGGGAATCCATCGAACAGATGACCGACGACGCGAGACGGGCGACCGAAATCATCCGCCAGATTCGCGCGATGGCCAAGAGACGAGACAGGGACGACGCGCTCGTCGACGTGACGTCCATCGTCGAGCAATCGATCGATCTCATGCGCCGTGAGCTTCAGAGCCACGGTGTCGAGGTCGCACAGACCTGCGAGTCTTCGCTTTGGGTCCGCGGGGATCGTGTCCAGTTGCAACAGGTCATCATCAACCTCCTGATGAATGCTGTTCAGGCGATGAGCGGTGTTGCGGACCGCAAGCGAATCCTGTCCGTGTCGACCGCACTGATCGACGGCACAAACGTGTGGGTGCGCGTTCAGGATTCCGGCCCGGGCATCCGCAGCGAGGACGCCAATTCGTTGTTTACGCCATTCTTCACCACCAAGAAGGAGGGCATGGGCATGGGCCTCTCGATTTGCCGTTCCATCGTCGAGGGGCATGGCGGCCGCATCTGGGGCGAGTCGCAAGAAAACCAGGGGGCATTGATGCAGTTCGTTCTACCGCTTGAAGGAATCACACAGTCATGAGCCACGGTCCCGATCTCATCGCAACAAACTCACTCGTGTACGTTGTCGACGATGACGATTCCATGCGCAAAGCGCTCGGCCGGCTGTTTCGCTCGGTTGGCCTGGGTGTCGAACTCTTTGGCTCCGCACAGGAGTTTCTCGATTTCGACAAGCCCGATGTGCCGAGCTGTCTGATTCTCGACGTCCGGCTCAAAGGACAAAGCGGACTCGCATTGCAGGAGCAGATCGTCGCGGGCGACGTGCAGCTGCCGATCATCTTCATTACGGCTCACGGCGATGTCGAGATGTCGGTGAAGGCGATGAAGAACGGGGCGCTGGATTTCCTGTCCAAGCCCTTTCGCGACCAGGACATGCTCGACGTCGTCCAGAATGCATTGCTGAAGGACGAGAAGAGGCGAAAGTCAGAGAGCCGTGTCGCCGATGTGCGTCGCCGCTACCAGACTCTGACGCCGCGCGAGCGCGAAGTGATGAAATATGTCGTGAGCGGCCTCCTGAACAAGCAGATTGCCGCGGAGCTCGGGTTGAGCGAAATCACCGTGAAGATCCATCGGGGCCACGCAATGCGGAAGATGGGCGCGCGAACGCTGCCCGAATTCGTGCTGGGCGCGCAATCGCTGGGGCTGGATCCCAACGCCGAGTAGCGGCGCCGATCGCGACGCGCGCGGGCGTCGCCGCGTCAGCGCAACCGAACACGCTTGCCGGCGCGATTCGGCGTCGGCCTCGCCCTGCGGATCCGAAGCGAACCGGAACCGCGGCACCGGCACAGCCGCTGCGACGGTTCGCGCCATCAATCACGGCCCGGGACTATCTGTTGACGATGTGTTTCGGCAACGCCAGAGTCAGGCACAAGCCCAGCAACAGGCACGCAATCAGGCAGGAGACGGGAAGCGCAAAGCTCCCGGACGACTGTTTGAGAACGCCTACCACATAGGGCCCGAAAAAGCCCCCGATATTGCCGATCGCGCTGATCCACGCGATACCGCTGGCGGCGTTGCTGGGGCCGAGAACCGCCGTGGGCATTCCCCAAAACACGGGCGGCAGCGAAAGCAACCCCGCATTGGCGATGCACAGCGCTATCACGGTAAGCCACAGATTGCCGTGCCAGATGAGGGCGAGTGTCAGGCCTAACGCCGCCAGCAAGAACAGTGCGGCGGTGTGCAGGCGCCGCTCTCGGCGGCGATCCGCGCTTTGTCCGGCCGTGATCATCACGATCATTGCGACCGCGTTGGGCAGCGCCGCGATCAATCCGATGAAGAGATCCCTGCCCACGCCGAGCGACTTGATCATCGTGGGCGCCCATAGCGTGTAGCCGTAAATGCCGACGACGTCGAGGAAATAGATCAGCCCGAATACCCAAAAGATCCAGCTGCCGAACATCGCGTTGTTGTTCGCCGACGCGGCGAGAGCACGATCTTCGGCAAGCGTTTGGACAAGATAGGCTCGATCGGCCTCCGTCTCATGGCGGCTTTGGGTGACATCGTCCTCGAGATACTTCCAGCAGAGAAGCGCTGCGACGAACGCCGGCAGCGCCTCGACCATCAACATCCATTTCCAGCCGGAAAGCCCGCCGATTCCGTCGAAGTACTCCATGATGAAGCCGCTCAGCGGCGATCCGATCAGACCGGACAACGGCAGCGCCGCGTAGAAGGTGGACAGCACCCGCGCGCGATGGTATCGCGGGAACGACTGGGAGATGTAATAAACGATGCCGGGCACGAGCCCTGCCTCCGCAACTCCAAGCAGATAGCGCATGACATAGAACTGCTTGGGCGTCGCGATGAAGGTGGTCAATGCCGAAACGATCGCCCACGACAGGATGATTCGCGTGAGCCAGCGCTTGGCGCCTACCCGCTGCAGGATCATGTTGCTCGGGACCTCGAATACGACGTAGCCAAGCGCGAAAGTACCCGCGCCGAATCCGAATATCGCATCAGTGAAACCCAGGTCGACCCCCATCTGGAGTTTCGCGAAGCTGACGTTGATGCGGTCGACGTATGCGGCAACATACGCAAACATGAAAATGGGCAGGATTCGCAGCGCGAGATGCCGCGAAATACGATTTTCCCGCGCTTCGTCGTTCGAGTCGTTGCTATCGACCGAATGACCGGATGCGCGCGTCGCGTTCAGATCCAAGAGACTCCCCCGTTGCGCGGCGAGCAAGGCCGCGCAAATTTATCGACATCAACGCCTGTGATCGTCGATATCGGATGCCAGCAGCAATTCATGTTTCCGCTCCACGCCGCACGGCCGTGCGTGCACTTCGTTCGCGTCGGTAACGAAGCGCAGGCAATGCTGGATGAGGTGGAAGAACGGCGACTTTGCCCACGGTTCACGCGAGGCGCCCGGAACGCGGCGCCGGTGTTGACGAAGGCATGTTTTTTATCAGGGCCCGCGATCGCGGAACTGCCCGTGCGGCACACGACGGGCTGGCGTTGCGCGACTCGAACTCGTCCTGAGATTTTACCGGATAGTGTCGAACGCGGGAGGCATGCAGCAAGCATTTTTATCTCGACGGCGACAACTGAAAAAGAAGTGCGAGCGCCGCCGCGACGCAAAGTGCGTCGTGGCGGCACGAGCTTCGGGCCGGCTCCCGCGTTCGGTGGGGGCGGCCCGCCTGACTGCAAAGGCACTCGGTTATTTGATGGTGGCGAAAAGCAGATTGAGCCCTTCGGCGAGAAGCGGGTGGGCGATGATGGCGTCGCGCACGGACTGATACGGCAGCTTGCCGATCATCGCCATTTGCACGGCCGACGTCACTTCGCCTGCTCCCGCGCCGACCATCGTGAAGCCGAGAATTTGTCCGGTTTCGGGCGCCACTAGCGCCTTCATGAAGCCTCGCGTCGTTCCGTTGGTGCGAGCTCTGGGCACGGCCGCCATCGGCAATTTTGCGACGATGACGGGCGTATTGCGCGCTTTGGCGTCCGTCTCGTTCAGGCCGATGCGCCCCAGTTCCGGATCGGTGAACAATGCGTACGGAATGATGCGCGCCGCGGTGCTGCCAGCGCGCCCGTCAATCCCGGCCTTCAGTACGCGATAGTCGTCGAACGATGCGTGCGTGAACATCGGCGTGCCGGCGACCTCGCCGATCGCCCACGTTCGTTCCGCGGTGGTCGCGAGCGCGTCGTCGACCTTGATGAAGCCGCGCTCGTCGCGGTCTACGCCTGCCAGGTCCAGGCCGATGTCGTCGGTGACCGGCCGCCGACCCGCAGCGACGAGCAGATGGCTGCCGTCGATCGATGTGCCGTCGTCGAGCTTGACGGTGACGCCCGTACCCGAGCGCCCGCTTACGCCGGTAATCCGGGCAGACAGATGCAGCGAGATGCCGTCGTCCTCGAACGCGCGCTGGATTTCGACGCTGACGTCCTCGTCCTCGCGAATGGCGACCCGCGGTGCGTCGTGAATGAGTGCGACCTCGCTGCCGAGGCGCCGAAACGCCTGGGCCATCTCCAGGCCGATGTAGCCGCCGCCGATCACGATGAGCCTTTTCGGCAGCACGTCGAGGTTCAGCGCTTCCACGTGCGTGAGCGGGCTCGAGTCACGCAGGCCGGGTACGTCGGGAACCGCTGCCACGGTGCCGGTGTTGATATAGACGTTCTCGCCTTCGAACAGCTGTTCGGAGCCGTCGCCGGCCCGAACGAGGATACGTCGCGGCGCGACAAACCGGCCCGAACCGATCACGAGATCGAGGCCCGACTGTTCGAAAGCGCGACGGTTGATATCGACCATGCCATCGACGACTGCACGTACGTTCGCGTGCACGCCCGCCATGTCTGCAAGGTGGTGCGCATCGCCGGACGCCGCTCGCCACGCATGCATGTTGCGGGCATTCTGAATCAACGTTTTGCTCGGGATGCACGCGACGTTGATGCACGAACCGCCGATCATGCCGCGTTCGATGATCGCGACGCGCTTGCCGCTTCGGGCGAGATCCATCGCCAGGGATTTTCCGCCCTTGCCGCCGCCGAGGAACAGATATTCGTACTTCTTCGCGCTTTCCATAACGTTACTCCTTAGATGATTCGAGAGACGAATTCGCAAGGTCGACGCGCGACGTCCGCACGACGCGCGCCCGGCGGTCCTAGTCGGTCCAGATGGCGGTGCGGACACCAGCCGCATACGCCGGATCGATGCGCTCGAAATGCGCGAGCACTCTGTCGATCACGTCCTGCGGCACGCCGTTGATCGCCCGCCCGATGTTGCCGAACAGTCGCTCCTTCTGGTCGGCGCTGAACAGGCGGAACAGTGCGCGCGGCTGGCTGTAATAGTCGTCATCGTCACGATGGTCGTAACGGTCGACCGTGCCCGCCTGCACCGGCGGTTCGGCCGCTGCCGGATCCGCGGCGAAATCGCCTTGACGGCTGGGTTCGTAGTTCACGGTGCCGCCGAGGTTGCCGTCGACGCGCATCGCGCCATCGCGATGGAACGAGTGAAATGGGCAGCGCGGCGCGTTGACGGGAATCTGGTGATGATTGATGCCGAGGCGGTAGCGCTGCGCGTCGCCGTACGAAAACAGGCGCCCTTGAAGCAAGCGGTCCGGCGAAAACCCGATTCCGGGTACGACGTTAGCCGGTGTGAACGCAGCCTGCTCGACGTCGGCGAAATAGTTTTCCGAGTTCCGGTTCAGCTCGATCGTTCCCACGTCGATCAGCGGGTAATCCTTGTGCGGCCAGACTTTGGTGATGTCGAACGGGTTGTACGGCACCTTCGATGCGTCCGCTTCCGGCATTACCTGGATGCGGAAATGCCATTTGGGGAAGTTACCGTGTTCGATCGCCTCGTAAAGATCGCGCTGTGCGGACTCCCGGTCCTGACCGACCACCCGAGCGGCCTCCGCATCCGTATAGTTCTCGATGCCCTGCGCGGACTTGAAATGGAACTTCACGTAGAAGCGTTCGTTGTCGGCATTGACGAACGAGAACGTGTGCGAGCCGAAGCCGTGCATTTGCCGATAGTTCTTCGGGATGCCGCGATCGCTCATCAGGATCGTGACCTGATGAAGCGACTCGGGATGGCGTGCCCAGAAATCCCATACGGCGACGTTATTGCGCATGTTCGTACGCGGATCGCGCTTTTGCGTGTGGATGAAATCCGGAAACTTGAGCGGGTCTCGCACGAAGAACACGGGCGTGTTGTTGCCGACGATGTCCCAGTTTCCTTCCTCCGTGTAGAACTTGATCGAGAAGCCGCGCACGTCGCGCTCCGCGTCGGCGGCGCCGCGCTCGCCCGCGACCGTCGAAAAACGCATGAAAATCGGCGTTTCCTTGCCAACCTGGTCAAAGACCCGGGCCTTCGTGTAGCGCGAAATGTCGTGCGTGACTTTCAGCGTTCCAAAGGCACCCGATCCCTTTGCGTGTACGCGACGCTCGGGAATCACCTCGCGGTCGAAATGGGCCAGCTTTTCAACGAGCCACATGTCCTGCAGTACGACCGGGCCACGAACGCCGGCGGTCATCGAGTTCTGGTTGTCGGATACGGGGGCGCCAGCGGCGGTCGTCAGACGCTTGTCGGACATTTTCGTAAACCTCAAGTCGTTGGTTGGTCAGTGACTGATTGAATTGCAGGGTGGGAAGGCGATGCCGCAGCGCCGCCCTCCGGTTTCGTTCTCTACGGCGCCTCAGGCTACCGGAATGGGGTTCTCGACGAGCGCCTGATTGAACTGATCGACGAACGCATACTCGTCGGGGCCGACGTTGTTACGCAGCGGCTGCGCCATCTCGACCACGACTTCCGTCGTCGCGGTTTCGAGACGCTGGATCGTCTCGGCGATGAAGGCGTCCAGCGGCATTGCTCGCGGATCACCGCTCTTGTGGATCAGATCCGTGTCGACCCACGGCGGGGCGATTTCCAGCACACGGACACTCGTGTTGCGCAACGCAAAGCGTTGCGACATCGTGTACGAGTGAATGGCCGCCTTCGTCGCGGAGTAGAGCGCCGTGGCAGCAAGCGGAACGAACGCCAGAACGGAGCTGTTGTTGATGATGAACGATTCGGGTTGCGCCTTCAGATGTTCGACGAGCGCCGCGCTGACACGCACGGGACCGAGCAGGTTCGTGTTCACGAGCCGAACGGCTTGCGCGTCGTCCAGCGCACCGCCAGCGTCATCGAACGGCATGATGCCCGCGTTGTTGATCACGACGTTCAGCGTCGGATAATCCGCGATCAGCTGTCGCGCGACACGCTCGATCTGCGCGGGGTCGCCCACGTCCAGCTCTACGGTGTCGATACCCGGATTGGCCTGAGCGATCTCGTCCAGCAACGCCTTGCGACGCCCCGCGACGATGACTTTGTTGCCACGCTTGTGAAGGCTTTCTGCGAAAGCGCGGCCGATACCCGACGTGCCGCCGGTGATGAAGACAGTATTTCCGGTGAGTTTCATGATCGAAGTTCCTTTGAATGGACGACTGGAGCGGTTGCGAAAAGTGGTTTGCTGCGCTTACTGCGCGACGGCGTAACGCGCCGCGGGGGTATTGCTCGAGAGATGGGGAATCATGACGCGGCGGGCGGCGTCGTATGCGGCCCATTCTTCTGCTGCGTGCAGGGATGGAATCGTGACGAGTTCCTGACGGTCGAAGCCGGTCAGCGCCGCGTCGACCATATCGGAAGCCGACATGACGATCTCCTTCGGGAGGTTGTCCAGCGGGAGCCCGCCGATCTCCCAGAATTCCGTCGCCGTAGCGCCCGGGAGAACGGCCTGGACCTGCACGCCTTTGTCTGCCAGTTCGTGATGAAGCGATTGGCTGAAAGCGAGCGTGAATGCCTTGCTTCCGCCATACACGCCGTTCAGCAGCTCGGGCCCGATCGCAACGATGGACGAGATGTTGATGATTGCGCCGTGGCCGCGAGCGACGAAGCCCGGTGCTGCTGCATAGGTGAGGCGCGTCAGCGCCGTGACATTGAGATCGATCATGCGCGTCATTGCGTCGACGTCGCTTTCAAGCAGCGGTTTGTGCGTGCCGACACCGGCATTGTTCACGAGCAGCGTGATGCTCGCATCCGTGCGCAGCTTCGCTTCGATGGCGGCCAGCGCGCGCGAATCGCCGAGATCCGCAGCGATCACTTCGACACTGCGCTGCGTGTCGTCGGTAAGGCGTTTCGCAAATGCGTCGAGCCGGTCCTTGTTGCGTGCAACGAGGACGAGATCGAATCCCCGGCGTGCGAGTCGTTCGGCATAGACCGCACCGATACCCGACGATGCGCCCGTGATCAGTGCGGTGCCTTTGTGTGCTTGCGTCATGATGTTGTTCCGTCAATGGTTACGAAGTGAATGACATATGCCGGGAAACGCCGAGCCGGTTGCGTAATCTCAGCCGGCTCGTTTCAGTCTTCCATTTCTCGGCGATTGCGATGTAGTGCGATGCAGTTTATTGGCGAGGCGACGTGTCGATCAACGCGCTCCGCCCATAAAGTCATTTCACCTACTCCGAATATTCGTTCTCGCGAACTGCATTACGGCCGTTGGCATTCGCGACGGTTCTGGTCGATACGTGTCATCCAGGCGCTCGTCGCCGACGGTGCTCGCTCGTGGCGCCTCAGTTCGTTCGAGGTGAACCGGTGCGTGAGAGGACATGGTCCAGACGGCTCGTTTCCCGATTGCCGAGGCTGAGATTGCGCAGTTCGGACAATGCGGCCAACGGGATCGCGTCAAGCGACGCGTTCCTGACGATCAATGTGGCGTCGTCCGTGCCGCCGAGCAGACCCTTCGGGTCCTTGAGTTCGCGAATGGTGTATTGCTCGTGCAGATACTGCGGAGTCCAAAGCGGGACAACGACCCACCGACGTGCTTCGACGGCCTCCTCGAAGGCGCGTACACAATCGTCGAGCGTGCCGTTCTCGAAGTGATACCCTGCGTCCGCCAGGCCGTACTGCGCGACGATTTCGCGGGAAAATCTGCTGATGCCCGCGCCGGGATTGATGCCCTGAATCCGCTTCACCATCCGCGACGCCACATCCGGCCGTTTCAGATCGGAGATGGAGCTCACCGCGCTTTCGGGCACATAGTCGGGTACGCCCCACAGTGCATATGGCCGATAAAGGACGGTGATTTTGTGCACGTCCTGCTCGAACGGAGCGAGGTAGAGACTATGACTGCTCGGGAGCCACGCGCTGCTCAGCATGTCGGCTTGCCCTTCCCGCAGAATCCGGAAGGCTTCTTCGTGCGGTGCGAATATTTCGTCGACCGTTACGCCATGCTCGTTCAATATCCGCCGCACGACGCCGGAGGCCGCGCGATGGAACGACAGGTCGATGGTAACGAGCGTGAGTCTGGGTTGAGTCGGGTCGAGATCGACCATGGCATTCTCCTGGTTCAGACAATCAAGGTCAGCGTGATGCGATAGAGAGCGCGATGCCGGCCACGATGAGAACGACGCTTGCCGCAAGTCCCATCGTGAGATGCTCGTGAAGAAAGAGGACCGACGTCATGAGGCCGACGACGGGAACGCCTAACATCGCCGTCGCCATGCTCGTGCTCGACATGCGCGTGTTGGCGGCATTCACCGCGCAAAAGCAAAATGCCGTTGCAATCGGACCGATGTAGACCAGCGCCGATGTCAGGCTGAGGCTGCCGTCGCCCGTGTAGGGTCCCTCGAGCACTCTGGCAAGCACGGCGAGCGGTACGGCGGCAACGAGCATTTGCCAGGGCGCGAGCACGTAGGCGCTCGACGCGCTGCGGAAATGCCGGAGATGAAGAATGCAGACTGCCCAGCACAGCGACGCGCCGAGCAGCATGACGTGCGCGACAACGGCCTGACGATCGTGCCAGTCGACATCGAGCGGATTGAAAAGCAACAGGACCCCGGCCACGCCAAGTGCCGTGCCGAATGCTTTACGCACGGACAGGTGCTCGCGAAATGCCAGCACCGACACGGGCGTCACCCAGATCGGCGTCGTATAGGCGAGCACGGCGGAACGGCCGGCGCTCACGTGGTGCAGCGCGACGGCGCTCATCGCGGTGAACGCCAACATCTGAAGCAAGCCGACGCTGGCGAGAAACGGCAGGTCGGCGCGCTTCGGCAAGCGCAGCGTCCCGGTCGCAGCTTGCACGACGAACAGGCACAGCGCCCCGGATGCGAACCTTGCTGCCGACAGCCACAGCGGTGTGACGTGCGCCAGGCCGAGCTTCATCGCCGGCCAGTTCGCACCCCACAACAAAATCGCCGCGCCCAATAACAGCGCACCGCCATATCTGGACGAGGGCACGGTCGCGGTGCGGCCGTGCGTGTCCATCCGAATCAACTCGGACATGATGACGCTCCTCGAAGTCGTGCAGCCGAGCGTGCGCGAAACGGTAGCTCGGAACGCTTGCCGCGCGGGCGGCAAGCCTGCTTGGGGTGATCAGATGAATGTGAATATCCGTTCGCGCGGCAGCCGCGATTTGGGCAGATCCGCGTTGAAGTCGTCGCCGCTGCGAAAACCCAGGGACACGATGACGACGCTCGTCAGGCCCTGTTCGCGCAGGCCCAGGCTCGCATCGAGCGCGCGGCTGTCGAACCCTTCCATCGGCGTTGCATCGACGCCGAGGACCGCCGCGCCGACCAGCAGGCCGCCCAGCGCCAGATAGACCTGCTTTTCCATCCATTGCGGCGTATCGCGCAGCTCGTATTTGTGCATGTCGACGTACGAGCGGCGGCTCTTGTTCTGCGCGGCGCGCATTTCGGCGGTCTTGAATCGACCATCCACCGATTCGCGCTCCAGAATGGCCTGAAGGTGTTCTTCGTCCATGTCGGTCCGCATGCACATCGCGATGACGTGCGATGCATTGACGACCTTGGCCTCGTTGTACGCGTAGGCGCCCGTCGTGGCGGCCGCGATGCGCGCGCGGCCTTCCGGTGTCGCGGCCACCACGAAGTGCCACGGTTGAGAATTCACCGAGGACGGCGACTGGTGAAGCAGCGACAGCAATGTTTCGACCTGCGTGGCGGGAAGCGACTTGCCGCCCTCGAAGGCTTTGACGGTATGGCGGGCATGAATGGCGTCGGCAAGATTCATGTGCGGGACTCCGGTTGTCGGCGATGGCGAAAGGGATTAACGGGTGGGTGCGGGACCTGCGCCGATACGTACGCGGAACAATGCGTACGGCTTCTGGCGCTCGTCCTTGCCGCCGTGGAATACCGGTTGGCGGTGAAGCTGGTTCGCGGTGAAGTAGAGGTAACCGTCCGGGCCGACCGAGAGCGTGTCGGGCCACAGCACGCGCGGATCGTGCAGGATCGTCTGCCACTCGCCGCCCGGTTCGAGCTTGCGAATCGAGTTGTGCTCGTAATCGCCGGCATAGACATTGCCGTTCGCGTCGCTGGCAAGACCGTCGGACGCCCCTTTCTCCCCGAGATCCTTCACCGCGGCCGCCAGTTGCGCGTCGCTGATCGACGGATCGCGCAGCATCGCGGTCGGAATCGAGTAGAGATGGCGGCTCGACAGCGGGCAGTAGTAGAGGGTCTGGCCGTCCGCGGAGAGCGCGATGCCGTCGGACGCCACGGAAAAGGGCTTGGTGGTCCCGTTCGGGTCGCGGACTTTCAAAGACTGGCCTTCGACGACCGGGACGAAACGCGGGTCGGCCGATGTCGACACGTCGCCGGTCAGGCGGCGTATCGCCTTTCCGCTGTCGAGGTCGATCACGATCAGGCCGCCGATGCCCGACAGCGAGGAGTCGGTCACGTAAGCGACCCCGGCCTTTCCGATGCGAAAATCGAAGCGCATGTCGTTCACATAGGTCTGGGCGCGCATCACGTTCGCGGGGAATACGATCGTCTTGACCACACGGTTCGTCTCCAGATCGACGGCGACGAGCTTGGCGCCGCCGGCGACCGGCTCCGAAAAATTGGGCGCGGCGGTGTCCAGGATCCAGAGCCGACCGTGACCGTCGGCAACGACGCTTTGGACGCTCAGGAAGTGCGTGGACGGGTGCGCCGCATCGGCACGGTTGATCTCGGCGTTTGGATATGCGATGACGCGACCGTCACGCAACTCGCCGACAGTGAACGGCACGGCGTCTCCCCAGCGCGGGAAATTGACGAAAATCCGGCCGTTCTCGGTAACCGTGACGCCGGTGGGCATCGGGCCGGAAAAGGTGGCCACCGTGTCCATCGCGCCGATGGTGCGGTCGGCCGCCTGAACCGCAGGCGACGTTGCTGGCGCAGATGGTTGCGCAAGCAACGGGCTCGCAAACAGCGTGAAGCTCAGGCCGGCCGCCAATGCGGTTGCCGTGCGGCGGATGGACGTGAATCGCGTGATGTGCTGATGCGGGAAGTGCATGTTTGTTCTCCGGTCTTGTCCAGCATTTTTGGAATGGCGATACAGGGCTTCGTCGGCGTGCGTCAAAAGCCTTCCAGCACGATCTTTCCTCGCGCGCGACCGCTCTCGATGAGGGCATGGGCGCGCCGGAGATTTTCGGCATTGACGGTTCCGAAGTGATCGGCCATGGTCGTGCGCAACGTACCGTCGTCGATCAGGGTGGAGACGCGCTCGAGGATTTCGTGCTGTCTGACCATGTCGGCGGTTTCGAACAGCGATCGTGTGAACATGAGTTCCCAATGAAGCGAAATCGACTTTCGTTTGAGCGGCATTGCGTCCAGCGTGTCGGGGTCGTCGATGACGGCAAGTCGGCCTTGCGGCGCCAGTGCCTCGACGAGCTGCGCGTAATGGACGTCCGTCTGAGTGAGGCTGGCTACGTAGCGCACTTGCGGAGCACCGATGCGGCGCAGGCCTTCGAGTAGCGGCTGGGTATGGTCGATGACGTCATGTGCACCGAGCGCTTGCGCCCATGCGCGCGTTTCGGGGCGAGAGGCCGTTCCGATTACACGCAGCCCCGTCAGTCGACGTGCCAGTTGCGTCAGCATGGAGCCGACGCCGCCGGCCGCACCGACGATCAGCAATGCATCGCCGGCACCGGTGCCCTCGGCAATCCCGAGGCGATCAAAGAGCAGTTCCCACGCCGTCAGCGACGTAAGCGGCAACGCTGCCGCTTGAGCGTCGGAGAGCGTCGCAGGCTTGCGGCCCGCAATACGCTCGTCGACCAGAACATATTGCGCATACGCGCCGGGCCGAGCGATCGAGCCTGCGAAGAAAACCTTGTCTCCCGGAGCGAACATGGAAACGTTGCTTCCGATTGCCTCGACGGTTCCGACGGCGTCCCATCCGAGGATCCGCGGCTGCTCGGTGGGCGACCCCATGCGAACCTTCGTGTCGACGGGATTGACGGCGATCGCGTCGACCTTCACCAGCAAGTCGCGCGGCGCGGCTTCAGGCTTGGGCACCTCGGCATCGAAAAGGGACTCGGGATGGTCCGCGGGCAGGCCATGTTGTGTATAGACAACCGCTTTCATGGATGAACTCCGAATGGTGTTTGAGTAGCGCTGGGCTGCTCGCTGCAGACCGGGCGCCGGCGTGTGAGTGAAATACTGCTCGACCTCAACTGCGGGAAAAACGAGTTACATTAGGGAGGACTTTCACTCCAGGAATGAAAATGGTGCGGCTCGAGGACCTTCAACTATTCGTGCGAGCCGCGGCGCTCGGCAGCTTCTCGAATGCGGCGAGGGAAGCCGATCTGCTGCCGGGACAGGTGAGCGCCGCGATTCAAAGGCTCGAGCGCGAGCTGGATACCCGTCTTTTTGCGCGCTCCACCCGAAGTCTGAAACTCACCGCGGAAGGGGAGCAGTACCTCCCCTATGCGGAGGAAGTGCTCTCCATGGTTCACGAGGGGCGCGAGCGGCTGCACGGAGGAAAGCACGCGTTGCAAGGTACGTTGCGAATCGCCGCACCGTCGGATATCGGACGCAACGCATTGCTTTCGTGGCTCGGCGTGTTCCGCGATGCGCATCCGAAGCTGGTGCTGAAGCTGTCGTTGTCCGACTACGTGACCGACGTATTTCGCGATCCGGTGGACGTGGCTATCCGCTATGGCGCGCCGGAGGCGGCGAGCTACGTCGCGCTTGCGCTCGCCGAAAGCAACCGAAGAGTGCTCGTCGCCTCTCCGGAATACGTGAAACGACATGGCTCGCCTGCGTCGCTCGACGAGCTGGTTTTGCACGACTGTTTGCCGTACGTGCTCGGCGGGCGTGTCTACGATCGCTGGTTGTTCCCGGCAAGCGGCGTGAGGCGGCAGGTCACGGTGAAGGGTGTGCTGCTGTGCGACGATGCCGAAATTGCGAGGCGCTGGGCCGTCGAGGGCCGGGGCATTGCCTACAAGTCGTGGCTCGACGTTCATGACGACGTCAGAGCGGGGCGCCTGAAGGTATTGCTGCCCGATCAGCGAGGCGAGGCGGCTCCGCTGAGCCTCGTGTGTCCGCATCGTCGCCAGTTCTCGCCGGCGGTCAGATACCTTCATGCGCACCTCCGCGAACGGATTTCGCCGATGATCGCCGCGATGCGCGACTACGTTGGCGACGCGATGGAGTGACACGGCCTTGTTCGCCGCGCGGGCGGGGACGTGCGGAGGTGAATGCGGAACGGCGCGCAACGTAGTATTCATCAGCTTCTCGGCTCCAATGCGGGACGGTATCCGGTCCCGAAGTTTCGTCAACGTCCAGTCGCGCTGGTCCAGAGCAACCGAGCGTTCCGGCTGGCAGATCTCGCACGTTCGAACGTGGTTCCGGCGCCTTTCGGGTCATCGGCAACACATGCAACCAGTTTGGCGTTTCGGCGCTGCCCGGAAAATCGCCTCGCCGTGTATTCGAGCTAGTCGAAAATAATTAATGCACCTATGCGCAGGTATAGGTCGCTTGCGGGCACCGGTGCGGGAAGGCGAAGATCGCGCCTTGAACGCTGTTTTCAGGGAGAGGCCATTGAGGTCGACCAAATGTTTTCTTACCATTCACTCGGGTTTTATCCCTTGATAACTTTGCCTTCACGTGGGTTAAGGAGAGTGTGATGAAGAAAACTATCGCATCGATGCTGTATGTCAGTTATTTGGCCTTTGGTATTTCGGCCCATGCGGCGGAGCAGAATACTGCTCCGCCGTCGGAGCAGGTCGTCAGCCAGAAAGAAGTGACGAAGAGTGAAAAGAAGGCGCAACGCGCTGCCGATCGCGCGCTGTCGCGGAAAATCGTATGGGCGCTGTCGAAAACGAAAGGATTGAATGCAATCAACGTGATGGTGCTCGCGCGTCGGGGAGCCGTGACCCTGACCGGCTACGTGCCCGACAGCGAACAAGTCCAGCTTGCCGGCGACAGTGCCGCGCGCGTCGCAGGCGTGACGTCAGTCGCCAACAATCTGGTGCCGGGCGAACCGGGCGGTTGATTGCCGTCGTCGGAAGTTGACGTGCGCGTACCGATGCGTTCGCGCACCGCGCGGTGTTCGCGGCGGCCGAGGTCCGATTTTAAATGGTGCATGGTGCCATGCGCGGAAAATGTTAACGCTGCGCCTGAAAGCGAATGCCCTGCATGCGAAATTGATCTCCCCGATGTTGACGAGTAAAGTCTGTTTTCCGGTGAATCGAATTCCAATTCAATTGGAAAATTTTTATGATGGTAACTGCTGAAATTAAACCGGGTCGCGGCTTCGCGATGTAGATAATTGTTGTGCGCGTTGCGCAATACGACTCATTCGGCATTTTTCCGTGGTTATTTGGCAGTAAAGCCAGGGGGCGCGGGCTCTGACTCGTAACCTCGCTATCCTGTCGGCCGTTTCCGGTCGGCACTTCATTATCCAACCTGTTGAGAGATATATGACACGCTTGACTACTCTGAAGCCGTCGGAAGCTACCGGCGAAACCGCAGCTGTGTTCGGTCAGATCAAGGCCGCACTTGGGAAGGTCCCGAACGCCTACGCGACCATCGGCACGCATAGCCCGGCCGGTCTTGCGGCCATGTTGAACGTCGATGCAGCGATCGCGGCAAGTTCTCTGGATCAGGCCGATATTGAAACGGTGCGCCTCGCGGTAAGCGCGCTGTCCGGTTGCGACTATTGCCTTGCCGCTCATACGATGCTCGGCAGGATGTCGGGTCTCACGCCGGAAGTGATGAAGAATATCCGCGCCGGTCGCGCGTCGGGGGAGGCGCGGCGTGATGCGCTGCTCGCGTTCGTGCGAGCGATCGCGACGACGCGCGATACCGCGCCCGCTGGCGTGCTGGAGGCGGTGCTGGAGGCAGGGTATACCGAGCGCCAGGTCATCGAGATCATCCTGGTCATGACATCGATCACGTTCACCAACCTGGTGAATCGCGTGAACGACACTACGCTGGACTTTCCAGCAGTCGACTGAACGCGTCGGGCGTCAGCTTGACTGACGATCAGCACCTGGTGTTTCCTTCCGAAACGCCACGCAGCGCCCGTCGGGCGCTGCGTGCATTGACGCTCGCGAAGCAGTTCGAAGGCTGAATGAGCGGCGGAGTGCTATGCCGACGAACCGATTCGTTCGATCATGTCGTCGTACTGGCGCGTCAAAGGAAAGCAGATGCTCGAAAGATCCCTTTACGATGGAGGATGAAAATGTCAAAGCAGTTTGTCGTTGCCACGATTACCGCGGATCCGCAACACGCCAAGGCGGTGGAAGAGGCGCTGTTGGCCGCCGTGCCGGCTGTCCGGACCGAGGATGGGTGCGAGCAGTATGATCTGCATCGAGACCGCGACGCTTCTCATCGCTTTACGATGATCGAGCGATGGCGCGACGAACGTGCGCTCAAGGTCCACGGCGAAGCTCCGGCATTCCAGAAGCTGGCGCGCGAGCTTGCGGGCAAGGCGACGCTCGATGTCGTGCTGCTCGAGAAACTGATCTAAACGAACCGGAATCATTCTGGAACAAGCCGGTGGCCGGATCGAATTCCGGCCGCCGTTGCTTTTCGTTCGTTCGATAGAGGCCTGATGTGGCGTGCGCGACGTTGATCATCGAACGAGCAGCGCGAGGACGGGCGCGACGAGCGCGGTCAGGACACCGTTCATTCCAATGGCCAGGCCGCCGAATGCGCCAGCTGTTTCGCTGATGGCCAGCATGCGCGCCGTCGCGAGCCCGTGGCCTGCCGTTCCGGCCGCAAGCCCATGAGCCCGGATATCCATTATTCGCATCGCCTTCATGGCTGCGCCGATCTGCAGAACTGCGACTATGCCGGTAAAGAGCGTGAAGGTCGCGGTCAACGACGAGTCGCCCCCTATGTGCCGAGAGATGCTCATGGCAATAGGCGTCGTCGCGGAATGTGCAATCAACGACGTCGTCACGACAGGCGCGGCGCCCAGCGCCTTGCTGATGAACGCGGCACTACCTGCGGATACGATTGAACCGACTACGAGCGCAGGGACAAGCGCCTGAGCGGTTCTGCGGATGTGGCGCAAGCTGCGGAACATGGGGATGGCGAGCGCTACGGTCGCGGGCCCGAGCAGAAAGTGAACGTACTGCGCCCCCGCGAAATAGTCGGCGTATGACACGTGCATGACCGACAGAAGTACGACAAGTATCAGCACGGCGATGAGAACCGGATGAGCCAGCACGTTCCCCTGCGCGAGCCGATTCACGAGGAGTCCGGCACGATAGGCGAGAAGCGTCGCGAGCAGTCCCCAAAGCGGCTGGTGCTCCAGCACGGCCCATGCGGAAGAGAGATTAGATGTCATGGCTTGCTTCCGATTCGACTCGAAGCGTTTTGCCGAGCTTCTCCATGATCCATCCCGTCGTCGCCAGTCCGAGCAACGTCGAAACGAAGATGGAGATGGCAATGCGCCACCAGTCCGTGGTCAGCTGATGCAGTCCTGTCATCAGTCCGGTGGCCGCGGGCACGAACAGCATTGCCAGCCACGACAGCAGACTTTTGCTGAATCCTTCCAGCTCCGCTGACGGGCCGCCCTTCCAGACGAGAAATGCGAGCAGCAGGAGCATGCCGATCAACGGACCTGGAACGGCCGCGCCCGTCAGGTGCGCGAGCGTCTCGCCAATGAGCTGGCTGACGAGGAGGGTCGACAAGGCATTCAACATGATGTTCCGGCCTCAAGGGTTCGAGCGAATGGGAGAGGGCAGCTGAATTGTCTTGCGCCGATCAATCGAGGTGTAGCCCGAAATATCGAGAAACAGTTTCTGCGAAGAACGGAAAAAGCGCTTGCCTATCGCCGGCAATCAGTCGAGACGCCTGCCGGGTAAGTCGAATGCTCGACCACCCGGCATGCTGGAATATCCGCGGACCGTGCCTTGTTTCGGTCGCCTCATGATTGAAGCGATTCCCGACATACGGTCGCGCAGCCCTTCGCGTTGACCGACGCACGGGACACGAGCAGGCTGCCGGTCGCCAGCGCAAGAAACGCCAGTGAACTGCCGATCGACCCTGTCAAACCGAACGCGGGATAGACCCACCCCGCGACGGCGGAGCCGACGCCGATGCCGCAAAACACGAAGGACGCGGTCAAGGCCAACGCAATGCCGCGCCATTGCGGTACGAGTTCGACGATGCGCCGTTGCTGTGATGGCCACAGCAGGTCGGTTGCGAACGCCCATGCCGTCAGTGCGACAAAAAGCAGGTGGAGGCTGGGGGGCGTGAACCAGAGAAATACCAGGTCCGCCGCAAGCAGGGCGAGGCCGGCGAGCAGCATCGCTTCCGCGCTATAGCGCCGCGCTGCGCGCGTCACGAACAGGTTGCCTGCGACGCCGGCCACGCCCAGCACCACGAGCGAAGTCGACACCATGTCGGCCCCTGCATGGAATACGTCGCGAATGATGGGTGCGATAAAAGCGTACGTCGAATAGACGCCGGCCGCGATGAAGAACACGACCAGAAATGCACTGAGCGTATCGGTGCGCGTCAGAAGAGAGACCATCGTTGCGAATTCGATGTTCTCGCCCCTGCTCGTGTCGGGTACTGCCCAAACGATGAGCGCGGCGGTCACGGCGCCGGCAAGTCCGACGGCGACGAAGAGCGACCGTGCGCCCCATGCGTGGGCGATCCATGCGGACAGCGGCATGCCCACCAGGCCGGCGACGCTCAAGCCGAGCAGCACGCTGGCAATCGCGCTGCCCTGCTGGTCGCGATCGACGAGGCTCGACCCCAATGCGCCGAGCACCGGGCCGATGAAACCTGCGCCGAGTCCCATCAGCACCCGCGACAGCAGCAGCACGGGATAATTCGGCGCGGCCGCCAGCAGGAGGGCAGCCGTACTGAACAGCGCCAAGCCGAGCAGTACCTGGCGACGGCGTCGCAGATGTCCAAAACCGACTTGCAGCAGCGGAGCGGCGAAAGCGAACGTCACACCGAACACGGTAACGAGATAAACACTTTGAGAATCCGCGAGTCCCCATTGACGCGATATCGAGTCGAGGCTGCCGACGACGGAGAGCGCGCCCGTCGCCTGTACGAAGTACGCGAGGCTGAGGATGTGGAGCGCGCGCGCCGTCCGCGCGGAAAAGGGTGTAGCCATGAGAGAGTCCTTTCGAGGCTTGAGAAGCACGCAACGCGGCAACGAGACGGACGGGCACGCACCGATCAACCGACTAACTGCCGATCGTGTGCAGAACCAGCGCGGCCGCGGCGTGGAATGCGCCCGCGACGACAATCAACAGTCCGAGCGTTCGACGCAGAAGGCCGGGCATATGGGTTCAGCCCTGCGTCAATGGCGTGTAATTCGACGCCTTCGTGACATCGGCCTGCGGGTTCGAGATGGCGTTTTCCATCAGGCCGACCACCTTCCCGCCGCTCACCAGCGCAGGCACGTCGTGGCTTGGCAGCAAGAAGCGGCTCGTCGCAAGCGCGCGCTTGATCGCGCGCTTCTCGTCGAGTGTCGACATCGCGCGGTTCGCAGTGATGGTGGGCTCGTGCGCAGCCTGGTCGAGAATCGGGTCGATCAACTGATCCTTCAGGTTGTATGCGATGTCGCCGCTGATGTTGGCGATGCCTTCGTCGGTTTCGACGAGCACCGACAGCGAACCCGGCGTATGGCCACCGGAAAGGCGGACCGCGACACCCGGGATGACCTCTTCCTCGAACGTGCCGTCCACGTCGAACAGCCGGATTGCGCCGCGCGTATGCAGGCGGTCGATCAGATGCTTCGTATCGGCTGCGGTGTACATCAGCGGGCCCATGATCCCGGATGCCGCAAATTCCAGCTCGCGACGCGAGATACCGACGGTTGTCGTCATGGGAAATCGGTCGGTCATGCCGACGTGATCGATATGCGCGTGCGTATGGACGATGTGACGGATATCGCTCATCTTCAGGCCGTGTTGAGCGAGGTGATACTCGATCGTCATCTCTGGCGTGACTTCGTATGGCAGACCGAATTCAGCGTACTGCTCGACGCTGCGCGAACCCGTATCGACGAGCACCGGATGCGGGCCACCCGTGATCAGAAACCCGAGCACCGGTATCGTCACCTGCTTGCCGGGTTCGCGAAACAGGACGAGGCCGCTCGAATCGAGCGACATGTTGCCGAAGTTGATCGGGTGAATCTTCAAGCTCATGGCTGCTCTCCGCTGTTGATCGGTGCTTTATTGAACCGATCGGTTCAGTATGATCAAGCGGACGAGGCGGAGCCAATTAAAAAAACCAATCGGTTCAAAACGATTGGTCTATCGCGAAGAGAGCCGACCGCGGACGAGCGTCAGAGGAGTCGTAGCGCTTGCATGAAGGCGCCGACGGCGTCGCCTTCGGCCAGGGCGGGCAAATTGCGTTCGATGCAATAGCCGGCAAAGAACACCGTGACGATCGTGGCGATGGTCGCGGCAGGCAGTTGATGAGGCTCGGCCTCGATATTGTCGATGATCTGCGGGATCAGCCGATGGTGATACGCGCCGACGACTTCGCGCACGCGGTCGGACAGCGACGGGAATTCACGGATCGAATTGACGGAGAAACAACCTACGCAGCCATCGTCTTGCGGGTCGCCCAGCCGCAGGAAGCGCTCGATGTTGCCGTAACTTTTCGGCTCCGCGGTAAGGACCTGCAGCGCCCCGCGATGTTCGTAGTAGTAGACGAGGGTATGCAGGAACAAGTCTTCCTTGTCCCCGAACTCCGCATAGAGCCCGGACTTGTTGACGCCCGATGTCCGTTCCAGCTGCTGGAGCGATGTTCCGGCGAAGCCGTACTTCCAAAAGAGCGGGAGGATCTTTTGCAAGACGCCTTCGCGACTGAATTTTTTGGGTCTGCTCATGCCAGTCACACCGTAAGATGATTTGCAATCATTTTAAACCGAACGGTTTTTTTTATCGTTCGCGCTAGCGCTAGTTGCCGTACTTATGGCAATCAGACGCGAACGCGGTTCGGGCACCGACGCTGTAGTGAGAAGGCATTCGGTCGTAGCGGGGCGGACCCGGCGTTTAACGAGCTTGTGACGCGCGCTGTACCAAGCCCACGGTCTGTGCCCTGATGCAGAACCTATCGGGGCTGCTGCGGTGCTTGACGGTGCGCGTCAAGGAATCATGAAATGGCATGGTGCGAACACGTGTGCAAGTCAATCAACTGCGCGGATTGCGGTTGCTCGGTTCCGAAGCTTGACCATGGCCGCTCCGCATTAGCGGAATAGTCGGACACGGTTAGCGCGCGAGCGGACACAATTAGCAGAATCTACGAACTGCAACAGCCGCACGCTTGCCGACACCCGGGATCCGGCAGGCCTTTCATCGCACCCAATAAAAAAGATCTTGACTATCTATCTACAAGTAGATAATGTTCGATCCATGGAAACGAAGACGACCGTCCGCGATCAGATTCTCGACCACGCGATCACGCTGATGATGCTGCGCGGTTACAACGGCTTCAGCTATCGAGACCTGTCCGATCTGGTTGGCGTGAAGACGTCGAGCATCCACTACTACTTCCCGTCGAAAGACGATCTCGTTCTGGAAGCGGTGGCGGCGTACAGCGACGAAGTGGTTGCGGCGATGCGCGCGATCGATCCGGCGTTGCCGGCCGACGTCAAGCTGAGCCTCTACACGAAGCTGTTCGGCAGAACGCTTGGCGACGGCAATCAGATCTGTCTGTGCGGCATGCTCGCGGCGGACATCGAATCGTTGCCGGAGCGCGTGCGGCAGGCGGTTCAGGCCTTTTTCAAGGCCAACGAGAACTGGCTCGCCGAGTTGCTGGCGCAGGGCGCGAAGGAGCGCACGCTGCAGTTCAGCGGCACGCCGGAAACGGCGGCGCGCACGTTGTACGCGGCGTTCCAGGGCAGCGTGCTGGCCAGCCGGCTGTTTCATACGCGGGCGCGTCTCGAGGATGTCGAGGCCGTCTGGAAAACCCGGTCCTGACGGACGGGGCAGGCAGTCAGGCGGTTCGCCGCCTTTTGTTGGGGTTAGTTATCTATCTCGTAGTAGATAGATAATCGGGCGGATGGATTCGATCATCCGCATTTTTTGGGGATATGCATCTATCTATGAGTAGATAAACAAGCGTGATGCCGGCGGCCAGGCCGTCGGCGCGCGATCCCGGGTTGGAAGGCTGTTTCACTCACTCATCATTGAAAAGGAGTCCGTCATGTCGATCGAAAAAGTTCTGTACCGCGCTCATGCAAAAGCCACCGGCGGCCGTGACGGCCGTGCCACGGTGCCCGAAAGCGGTCTCGACCTGAAGTTGACCACGCCGCGCGAACTCGGCGGCGCGGGCGGCGCCGGCGCGAACCCCGAACAACTTTTCGCGGCTGGCTACAGCGCGTGCTTCATCGGTGCGATGAAGTTCGTCGCGGCCCGCGACAAGATCGCGATCCCCGCGGATGCCGCGATCGAAGGCAGCGTCGGCATCGGCGCGATCCCGAACGGCTTCGGCATCGAAGTCGAACTGAAGATCTCGCTGCCGGGCCTCGACCGTGAAACCGCGCAAACGCTGATCGATCGCGCGCACATCGTCTGCCCGTACTCGAACGCGACGCGCGGCAACATCGACGTCACGCTGACGCTCGTCTGATCGCACGTACTGCGAACGAATCCATTGCCATTCATTGCATTCACCGGTTGAACCAAGGAGTCTCATCATGAAAATCGTCAAGCCGCTGCTGATCGCCGCTGCCGTTGCGGCCGCGGTGTTCACCGCCCCCGCCGCCTTTGCCGCCGGCACTGACGGCGTCCGCCCCGATACGGCGACCAGCGGGTTCCTCGCCGTGCTGAACGGCCAGAAGGGGCCGGGCCTCGAAACGCTGAGTCCCGCGAAGGCGCGTCAGGTGCTGGTCGATGCCCAGCGCGGCGCGAAGGTCGACCTGTCCGGCATCGACGTATCGAACCGCACGATCGAGCAGGACGGCCTGTCGGTGCCGATCACGATCGTGCGCCCGCAGGGCGCGGCGGGCACGCCGCCGGTGTTCATGTTTTTCCACGGGGGCGGCTGGATTCTCGGCGACTTCCCGACGCATGAGCGCCTGGTGCGCGATCTGGTGGTGCAATCGGGCGCCGTCGCGGTGTTCGTGAACTACACGCCGTCGCCGGAAGCGCATTACCCGGTCGCGATCAACCAGGCGTATGCGGCGACGAAGTGGGTCGCCGCGCACGGCGCGGAAATCGGTGTCGACGGCAGCCGCCTCGCGGTGGTCGGCAATAGCGTCGGCGGGAACATGGCGGCTGTCGTGGCGCTGATGGCGAAGGACAAAGGCGGCCCGGCAATCCGCTTCCAGGGCCTGTTGTGGCCCGTGACGGACCACGACTTCAATACCGGTTCGTACAACGCGTATCAGCAGGGTCACTTCCTGACCCGGCCGATGATGAAGTGGTTCTGGGACGCCTATACGAAGAACGAAGCGCAACGCAACGAGATCTACGCGTCGCCGCTGCGTGCGAGCACCACGCAGTTGAAGGGATTGCCGCCCGCGCTGATCCAGGTCGCGCAGTTCGACGTGCTGCGCGACGAAGGCGAAGCGTACGGCCGCAAGCTTGACGCAGCCGGCGTTGATGCGACGACCACGCGATATGACGGCACGATTCACGATTTCGGTTTGCTGAACGCACTGGCCGAGGATGCGCCGACCAAGGCGGCGATGAAGGCGATGGCCAACGAAATCGCGACGCGGCTGAAGTAGGGCTGCGGGCGACATTCGAACGGGTTCGAATGCGAACGGCGAAGCGGCGGGCTTGGGTCCGCCGCTTCCGCATGGGGAGCGGGGCGACAGGTGCGTCGAAATGCGACACCGGCGGCCGGATCGCAGCGGCCCGATCCCGATTCCGATCGCGTGATGGCCGGCGGTGCCTGCCGCGCCCATTGTTGGCACGATCCCGCGTATCGTCCACACCGGCGTCGCATGCCGCCGGCCCATCGGCTGCGAGGTAACGCGGCCACGTTCGGGAGAAGCGGTTCATGCTGCAGGCGTTCGCGGTCTTGCTGACCTTCCAGTGTCTCGGAGAAGGGGTGTCCTACCTGTTCGGCCTGCCGTCGTCCGCGGATGTTTCGGTCGATGATGCCGGCGGACATCACACGGAAGGGAATCGGCGACGAGGGGGCTATTGCGGGACTGTGAGGCGCTGCTCCAACCACTCTATAAGCGTAGGCTGCCGAAAAGGCTGCGTCGTGATCTGCTGTGACGCCCGCCTACCGCTGTGGCTAGAGTGTTGATTTTCACGGAGCCTTAACCGACCCGGGTTCGCCCGTTGGGCTATCCGACGGAGAATTCTCTGAACCCGTGCTGTAACGAATTCGAGAAGAGAGCGGCGATCTGCAGAGGGGGTATGTTCGCGTAGAGCCGATGTACTCCGAAGAACATAGCACTCGAGCGTAACCTCATGAGGTTGCGAGGGGCGCGCATCTACCGCTCAATGACGACCAGCGAAGTGACAACTTTACGTTGCAAATGGTGACGACTTCATTCTGGTCTAAGGAATCCAATGCTGCTGTTCCGCGCCACACCGGCGGCATAAGCGGGCGGACACGTAGTACGGCGTCGGGTCCGTGCGTTCAGTCCGCCACGCGGGGCGCGGCTACATCGCCGCACTGTAAAGATGATGTGCGTCGGTGAGTGCATCCGCGACGAGTTCCAGGCCGTCCCGGCACTGCTCCCGATCCTGCGGCCCACCGAGGCAAATGCGGATCGCCGCCGGCGGGTCGCCGTCCGTCGAAAACGCCGCGCTTGCCACGGCGGCGACGCTTCGACTCCGCAGATGCTGCGCCAGATCCGGTGCGGTCCATTGGCATTCGCGCGGAATCGGCAACCAGAGATGGAACCCGTCGGGGTGGGCATCCAACGGCCATGCGCCGAGAATCCGGCCCGCGATCGCCTGCCGTACATGCGCCTCCGATCGAATCGCGGCCAGCATTTCGCTCGCGGTGCCGTCGTTGATCCATTGGGTCGACAGCAGCATCGTGAACGGGTTCGGCATCACGGTCGTGGCGCGCAACGCGCCGGCGATGCGCTGTGCTTCCCGCACCGTCGGCGCCAGCAGGTACGCGATTCGCAGCCCGGCGCCGAGGTTCTTCGACATGCCGGTCACGTAGTAGGTCAGCTCGGGCGCCAGCAACGCCAGTGGCGGCGGCGCGCTTTGCGGCAGCATCGCGTAGGCGTCGTCCTCGATGATGGGCACGTTGTAGCGCAGCGCGACATCGGCCAGGGCTTCGCGGCGCCTGAACGGTATCGTGAGCGTGCTCGGGTTCTGCAGGGTGGGGTTGCAGTACAGCGCGGCAGGCCGTCCGCTTTTGCAGAGCGATTCGAATGCGTGCGGCAACGGACCGTCGTCGTCCCGTGGCAGGGGCTGCAACTGCACGCCCAGTTGCGAGGCGATTGCCTTGATGCCGGGGTAAGCGAGCGAATCGAGGCAGATCGCATCGCCGCGGCGTGCAAGCGTCGAGACGAGCGCGACGAGTGCGCTGTGGATGCCCGGGCAAACGAGCACGGTATCGCTACTGCAGCCGGGCAGGCGATTGGCCAGCCACGTGCGGCCGGCGGCGCGATCCGCCGGGGCGCCGCCGAAATCCTGATATCGCATGAGCTGGTACGGATCGGCGCCATCGAACAATGCCGCTGCCGATTGTTGCAGCCGCCTGGCCATCACGGGCGGCTCGGGCGGCATGTTCATCGACATTTCGATGCTGCTGCCGCCCGACAGCGGAATCGTTCGCGTCGGGCCGCGCACGAATGTGCCGCTTCCCGCGCGCGTATCGAGCAGGCCGCGCCGGCGAGCTTCCGCATAGGCGCGGGCCACCGTCGTGTAGTTGAGGTTCAGCGCACTGGCGAGATCGCGCAGCCCGGGCAGGCGCTCGCGTGGTTTCAGACGGCCCGCGGCGAGATCTTCCTCGATGAGGTCGGGGATCAGCAGGTACGCTGGTTTCCTGCTGTCCAATAGCCGCTTCGACCAATGATGGACTGCGTAATCCATACCTGTTTCCATTTGATGATTCATCAAAACGTTAGCATCACGCATTAATAGAAAAATATAGATATCGCCGTTTTGCAGCCGGTTGATTGCATTGATCGCATTGTGTATCGGATTGATGCATCGATGCACGTTCGATGCGCACGAACCCTTTTCTGCTGCATCAGTCCGGTGCGCGGCGGCGCGCTGGACGGTCGTTTTCCGTCCGGTCCCGATCCGGTCACGCAAGGATTGGGCCGACAGCATCGGCGTTTATCGATTGAATGATTGGAGAGTGATTGCATCGGATCGGGCCCGGTTGGCATATGCGTTGCGTTAATGAGCTCGCCCGGATCCGAAAGCGTTCGGGAACATCACTCAACTCATTTTCAAACGGAGCGTGCTATGCCCGCAGTCAATCAGCCTCTGCACAAGAAAGGAGATTTCCTCGTCGATTACGAGGAAAAGGTTTTCGAAGACGTCAAGGCGGAACCGGGCGAGAAGGCGCTCGTAACGTTCCACACGGTTGCGTTCGAAGGATCGATCGGCTTCGTGAACCTGCTGCAGGCGACGCGCCTGCAACGCAAGGGCTTCGAGACGTCGGTGCTGCTCTACGGCCCTGGTGTGACGCTCGGCCTGCAGCGCGGATTTCCGACACTCGGCGACGAGGCGTTTCCTGGCCACCTTAACTTCAACAAGCAACTCGTCAAGTTCATGGAAGAGGGCGGGAAGGTCTACGCGTGCCGCTTTGCGCTGCAGGCGCTGTACGGGCACGGCGAAGCGTCGCTGATCGAAGGCATCCGACCGATCAATCCGCTCGACGTGCTGGATATCCAGCTGCTTCATCGCAAGGAGAACGCGCTGGTCATCCATACCTGGACCGTTTGATCGAATGACGGGTGCCATCATGTCCGACAAACGCATCGTCCGTGCGGCAGCCGTCCAGATCGCTCCCGATCTGGAACGGGCCGGGGGGACGCTCGACAAGGTCTGCGCGGCGATCGACGAGGCCGCCGGCAAGGGTGTCCAGCTGATCGTCTTTCCCGAAACATTCGTGCCGTACTACCCGTACTTCTCGTTCGTGCGGGCGCCGGTCGCATCCGGCGTCGATCACATGCGGCTCTACGAGCAGGCCGTGGTGGTGCCCGGGCCCGTGACGCATGCGGTCGCCGAGCGCGCGCGCCTGCACGGGATGGTCGTCGTGCTTGGCGTGAACGAGCGCGACCACGGCAGCCTGTACAACACGCAGCTGATCTTCGACGTCGACGGACGGCTCGCGGTCAAGCGCCGCAAGATCACGCCGACGTTTCACGAGCGGATGATCTGGGGGCAGGGCGACGCGGCCGGGCTCAAGGTCGCGCAGACCGGTGTCGGCAGGGTCGGCGCGCTCGCGTGCTGGGAGCACTACAACCCGCTCGCCCGTTATGCGCTGATGACGCAGCACGAGGAGATTCATTGCAGTCAGTTCCCCGGTTCGCTGGTGGGCCCGATCTTCGCGGAGCAGATCGAAGTCACGATTCGTCACCACGCGCTGGAATCGGGCTGCTTTGTCGTCAATGCGACCGGCTGGCTGACGGATGCCCAGATCGAGTCGATCACGGGCGATCCGGATCTGCAGAAAGCCCTGCGCGGCGGATGCAATACCGCGATCGTGTCCCCGGAAGGCCAGCATCTGGCCGAGCCGTTGCGCTCGGGCGAAGGGATGGTGATCGCCGATCTGGACATGGCGCTGATCACCAAACGCAAGCGAATGATGGATTCGGTCGGCCACTATGCCCGTCCGGAACTGCTGAGCCTTGCCATCAACACTCGGCCGGCGACCACGGTGACCCCGATGGGGATCAGCGGGTCGGCCGCACGCGACTTCGAGGGAAACAGCCATGAGCGCGAACGCGAAACCGTCGGTGCAGAGCCGGCAATTGATGACTGAACTGCAGTCGGTCGGGCTGCGCCTCGCGGACCCCCGGGTTGGCGCCGCAAGCCGGCGCGGCGGCGCCGGGCCATCCGATCACAAGGCCGTGACGGTCGATGGCATGACCATCATGGTGCCGGTGCACACGAGCACCGCGTGGGATTCGCCGTTCGTCGCGGCGGCGCCGGACGCGGCGGGCGTCAGCCTGCTCTCGCGCGGCACCATTCCGATCGCGAGCATCAGCTTTCCGTCGAACCCGCGCTTCTGCGCGTTGCAGACACTGGAGGGCGTGCCGTATTCGCACATCGCGACGCTGCATGGTGCCGACGTGCTGGCGACCACCGTGTTGCAGACCTGCATTCGCTACGAGAGCCGGCGCAAGACCTGCCAGTTCTGCTCGATCGGCCAGTCGCTGGCCGCCGGCCGGACGATCGCCCGCAAGACGCCTGAACAGCTCGCCGAGGTGGCGCGCGCGGCGGTCCTGCTCGACGGCGTCAAGCACATGGTATTGACGACCGGCACACCGCCGACGCCGGATCGCGGCGCCCGCATCCTGTGCGAGAGCGCGTTCGCGATCAAGGCGGCCGTCGATCTCCCGATCCAGGCGCAGTGCGAACCGCCCGACGACGACGGCTGGTTCGACCGGATGAAGGCAAGCGGGATCGATACGCTCGGCATGCATCTGGAGGCCGTGACGCCGGCCGTGCGCGAACGGATCATGCCGGGCAAGGCGAGCGTGCCGTTGTCCCGGTACATGGCGGCATTTCGCGCGGCCGTCGCCGTGTTCGGCCGCGGCCAGGTCAGCACCTACATCCTCGCCGGGCTGGGCGACAGCGAGGCCGCGATTCTGGACATGTCGCGCGAGCTGATCGACTTGGGCGTGTATCCGTTCGTCGTGCCGTTCGTTCCGATCAGTGGCACGCCGCTGGAGAGCCATCCGGCACCGTCGCCGGACTTCATGCGCGCGGTGCTCGCGCCGCTCGGCGCGATGTTGCGCGACGCCGGCATGCGTTCCGCCGACATCAAGGCCGGGTGCGGAAAGTGCGGCGCCTGCTCGTCACTGTCGACCTACGAGGCGTGACCATGTACTGCGTAGAGATGGGGCTGGCCGACAACCTCGACACGTACCGGCCCGCCGAATACCGGATCAAATGGGCGGAGCTTCCGTGGGAAATCGACGAAGCATACAAGCTGCGCCGGGCCGTATTCTGTATCGAGCAAGGGATCTTCGTCGGCGACGATCGCGACGATATCGATCGCCACGCGCAATTGCTGGTCGCGGTCAGCTGCTGCGCCGGGCTGCCGGAGCAGGTGGTCGGTACGGTGCGGATTCATGAAACCGTGCCCGGAACCTGGATGGGGTCGCGGCTCGCGGTGCATCCGGCGTTTCGCCGGCAGGGCAGGATCGGCTCGATGCTGATCGCGCTGGCCGTCAGCAGCGCGCATGCCGAAGGTTGCCGGACCTTCGTCGCACACGTGCAATCGCAGAACGTGCCGCTGTTTCGCCGGCTTCACTGGGATGCGCTCGGCGAAGAATCGTTGTTCGGACGTCCTCATCAACTGATGCAGGCCCAGCTTGCACACTATCCGCCGTGCGGCACGCCGTTCAAGGGTTTCGTCCTGCGCTCGGAGGTGCGGCCATGAGCGTCGAGGATCGGATCGCGACGCTGCGCGCAAGCCGCGGCTTCCAGCACAAGCACGACATCTCCGGCGTGGTGGCATCGCTCGCCGCGGCATCGCCGAACGGCGAACGGGATCTCGCACAGGCGGTTGCACTCGGTGACGACTGCGCGGCGATTCCCGACGCGGACGGCTACCTGCTGTTTGCGATCGAGGGCATGGTCGGCGATTTCGTCGAGTCGATGCCGTGGTTCGCCGGGTACAGCGGCGTGATGGCGAACGTCAGCGACGTCTATGCGATGGGTGGGCGGCCGATCGCCGTCGTCGACGCATTGTGGAGCGAGGGGATCGACACCGCGCGGCCGGTGCTTGCCGGGATGGCAGCGGCGGCGTCGGCGTATGGCGTGCCGATCGTCGGCGGCCACAGCAACACGCGCAGCGCGCAGGGGCAACTGGCCGTGTCGATCCTGGGCCGGGCGCGCGCACTGCTGTCGAGCTTCAGCGCGCGGCCGGGCGATCGTCTGATGATGGCGGTCGACCTGCGCGGCGCATTCGAGGAGCCGTATCCGTTCTGGAATGCGTCGGTCGGCGCGTCGCCGGCCCGGCTGCGCGGCGATCTCGAGATCCTGCCGACGTTGGCGGAAGATGGGCTGTGCGATGCCGCGAAGGATATCTCGATGGCCGGCGTGCTCGGGACGGCGCTGATGCTCGTCGAATGCTCGCGCGTCGGTGCACGGATCGCGCTCGACGCGATCCCGCGGCCTCCCGGCGTCGACTTCGATCGCTGGCTGGCGGCGTTTCCGAGCTACGGGTTCCTGATGGCCGCGCGGCCGGTGCATGCCGACGCGATCGCGGAACGCTTCGCGGCGCGCGGGCTCGCGTGCGCCGTGATCGGCGATATCGACGCAACGCGCGAGGTCGTCGTCGAAGAGGCGGGCGAAACGGCGGTGCTGTGGGATTTACGGATCGAGCCGTTCATTACCGGCGCCGGCGGAGGTGTTTGATGAGCGGCGATACGTTGCGCATCGCGCTGCTGACCCACTCGGTCAATCCGCGCGGCGGTGTCGTGCACGCACTCGAACTCGCGAGGGCGCTGCACGAAGCGGGAAGCGACGTGACCGTGTTCGCGCCGGCCGCGCCGGGCGAGACGATGTTCCGCGATGTCCGGTGCCGCGTCGTGCTGGCGCGTGTCGATGGCCATCCGCGCAGCATCGCGGAAATGGTGCGCACGCGGATCGCCGCGATGAGGCACGCATTGCTGGAGCACGATGCCAGCGGGTTCGACGTCCTGCATGCACAGGACAGCATCACGGGCAATGCGCTGGCGGAGCTGAAGGAGTCGGGCGCGATAGACGGATTCGTACGGACCGTGCATCACCTCGACGTATTCGACGACCCGCAGCTCGAACGCTGGCAGGAGCGGGCGTGGCGAGCAGCCGACCAGGTGCTGTGCGTGAGCGCTGCGTGGGCGGCCACGATGCGCAAGACGTACGGGGTCGACGCCAGCGTGGTGCCCAACGGCGTGGACGTCGCCCGGTTCGCTCGGGCGGACCAGGCGGACGTGCAGGCGGTGCGGCAGCGGTTCGGCGTGCACGGCGCGCCGGTCGTGCTCGCGATCGGCGGCATCGAGCAGCGGAAAAACTCGATCGCGTTGCTCGAGGCGTTTGCCCGGCTGCGCGGCACGATGCCCGGCGCACGGCTCGTGATCGCGGGCGGCGCGAGTCTGCTCGATCACGACGCCTATGCGCGCGGCTTCGTCGCGCGCGCCGCCGCGCTCGGGCTGGGGATCGGCGTCGACGAAGCCGTCGTGCCGACCGGGCCGCTCGACGATGCGGCGCTGGTCGCGCTGATGCACTGCGCCGACGTGGTGTCGATGGTGTCGATCCGCGAGGGATTCGGTCTGGTCGTGCTCGAGGCGCTCGCGTGCGGCAAGCCCGTCGTCGTATCCGAAATCGAACCGTTTACCGAGTATCTGGACGAGCACGCGTGCGTGTGGGCCGATCCCGCCGACGTGGATTCGATCGCCGACGCGCTGCGCGACGCGCTCTCGGGGCGGCGGGCTCCCGATTTCACCCATGCCGTCCCCGCACTGCTGAGCCGCTTCACATGGGACGCGAGTGCGCGCAGGCATCTGAACATTTACCAGGACAGGCTGGCGCAGCGTGCGCAAGCATCGTCCGCCCAGTAAGGAGGCATCATGCCGGTCATGCATTTTCGGGTCCGTTGGCCCGACCAGTCGGAAACCAATTGCTATTCGCCTTCGACCGTGGTGTCGGAATTCTTCGCGCCCGACACGCAATACGCGCTCGACGACTTCGTCGAGCGAGCGCGGCGCGCACTGGGTATTGCGTCCGATCGCGTGCGCGAGAAATACGGGTTCGCGTGTTCGGCCGCGATGGACGAGCTGTCACGGATCGAAGCGCACGCGGAGCGATTTGCGCCGCAGGGCGACGCGACCGTGACCGTCATCGAGCTCGTTTAGGGCGTCCGGCACGCCGGAATCCATTGTCGTCTTCAACACACATTCAGGACTGCATCATGTCAAGCGAACCCGTTGTTTCATCCAGCCTCCCGGTTATCGATTCCCATCTCGGCGTAGTCGTCATCGGCGGCGGGCAGGCCGGCCTGTCGATCAGTTACTACCTGAAGCAGGCAGGTATCGATCATCTCGTATTCGAAAAGGAGACCGTGACGCACACGTGGCGCAGGCAGCGCTGGGACGCGTTCTGTCTCGTGACGCCGAACTGGCAGTGTGCGCTGCCGGGCTATCCGTATCGCGGCGCTGATCCGCACGGCTTCATGACGAAGGACGAGATCGTCGAGTATCTCGACGGCTTTATCCGCAGCGTCGATGCGCCGGTGCTGGAACATACCGCCGTCGAGCGGGTGACGCGCGACGCGGACGGGCGCTATCGCATCGCGACGTCGCGTGGCACCTACACGGCGGATCAGGTCGTCGTTGCATCGGGCGGCTACCATCGGCCGATCGTGCCGCGGATGGCCGAGCGGTTTCCCGCAACGATCGTGCAGATCCAGTCGTCGGAATACCGGAATCCGGCCGCCTTGCCGGACGGACCGGTGCTCGTGGTCGGATCGGGACAGTCGGGTGCGCAGATCGCGGAAGACCTCCACCTCGCTGGGCGAAAGGTATTCCTCGCGGTGGGCGATGCCCCTCGCTGTGCCCGTTTCTACCGGGGCAGGGACGTCGTCGACTGGCTGGCCGACATGCAGTACTACGACATGCCGGTCGATGCGCATCCGCTGCGCGAAGGCGTGCGGGACAACACCAACCACTATGTGACCGGCCGCGACGGCGGGCGCGATATCGATCTGCGCCGCTTTGCCGCCGAAGGAATGGAACTGTACGGCCGGCTGGAGGATTTCACGGGCGGGCAGTTGCGATTCTCCGCGGATCTGTCAGCACAGCTCGACAGCGCGGACGATACGTACAACCGGATCAACGCTGGGATCGATGCCCATATCGAGAAGAACGGGATTGCCGCGCCGCCCGCGACGCGCTATGAACCCGTGTGGCGTCCGGCCGGCGAGCGCACGGCGCTCGATCTCGCGGCCAGCGGCATCGCCTCTGTCATCTGGTGCATCGGCTTCACCCCCGATTTCAGCTGGCTGGATGCGCCGGTCTTCAACGGTCGCGGCTATCCCGCGCACCGGCGCGGCGTGACGCCGGTGCCGGGACTCTACTTCGTCGGGCTGCCCTGGCTATACACGTGGGGTTCGGGGCGATTCTCCGGGGTGGCGCGCGATGCCGCCCATATCGTCGACCAGATCCAGGCCGAGATGACGGCCGCGCGGCGCTCGGCCGACAGCCTGGCCGCCTGACGCCGATGCATACCGCCATCCATCGCTATCGGGCCGGCATGCCGCAACTCGCGCACACCGGGCTCGCGGAAAACTGGCTGCTCAAGGAGTGCGGGCAGCGTCACTGGGACGCGCTGGCCGCGCATAGCGGCCGCGATGCACCCGAGTTCTTCGACGACGAGGGGCGGCGTGCATATGCGTCGTTCGTTGCGGTGCGCGTCGACATGAACGGCCGTCACGCGATTCGCGAGAACGACACGTTCGCGCTTCATGTCGCGCTTCACAGGGTCGGCCCGATTCGCCATTTCAGCGAACAGCGAGTCCGGCACGGCGACGACGAAGTCGGTATCGTGCGGATGATGTCGACGTTCGTGACGCGCGAACACGCCGGCAGCAACCGCTCGGTGGTGAAGGCGCGAATGACTGGGATCGACGGCCGCACCGGCCCGGTCCCGGCCGATGCGCTGTCGATGGCGGAACGGGCGAAGAGGTTGCGGGTGCGGGATGCGTCGATCGTGCCGGCGCTCGCCGGCCTCGCGGAGGACGATGGCGCAAGCGTCTCGTTCCTGCCGTGCCCGAACATGGATTTCAATGGCGCGGACCTGCTTTACTTCGCCAGCTTCCAGGCATTCGTCGACCGCGCGGAATGGCAGCATTTCCGCTTCGGGCACGCACCGGTGCTGGCGGCGCGCCAACTGTACTTTCATGGAAATCTCGACATCGGCGATTCGTTGACGGTTCGTTTCGCGCGTGCTCGATCCGATGCGGACGGCCTGCTGCACTGGAGCGAAATCGTGCGCGAGGGCGACGGGATGAAGATTGCCGACGTGATCACGCAAAAGCGCTGGAGTCGGAGTCGGGCATGAACGAAGCAGCAATCATGGAGTCGGGCGCCGACGTGGCGAACGTCGAGCGCAACGATCGACGCGCGCGCGCGGTGCCGCTGCGGACATGCTACACGCGCGGCGATCTCGAAGGCGTCGCGCATCTGGACGGCATGCCTGGCGCATGGCCCTATGTGCGCGGGCCGTACGCGTCGATGTATACCGATCGCCCATGGACGATCCGGCAATACACCGGGCATGCGGACGCGGCGGATTCCAATCTCGCGTTTCGCACGGCGCTCGAGCAGGGCGCGCAGGGGCTGTCCGTGGCCTTCGACCTGGCCACGCAGTGCGGCTACGACTCGGATTGCGCCGAGGCGCGGGCCGATGTCGGCGTGGCCGGCGTCGCGATCGATACGGTCGAGGACATGGCGCGGCTGTTCGACGGCATCGCGCTCGACCGCACGACCGTGTCGATGACGATGAATGGCGCGGTCCTGCCGATCATGGCAGCGTTCGTCGTGGCCGCCGAGGAGCAGGGCGTGCCGCCCGAGCGGATCGGCGGGACGATTCAGAACGACATCCTGAAGGAGTACATGGTCCGCAATACGTGGATCTTCGAGCCGGAACCGTCGATGCGGATCGTCGCCGACGTCGCGTTGTGGCTGGCGCGGCATGCGCCGCGCTTCAATGCGCTGTCGGTGTCGGGATATCACTTCCAGGAAGCCGGCGCCGATGCCGTGCTCGAACTCGCGTTGACGCTGTCGAACGCGCGTGCGTACGTCGACACGCTGGCCGCACGCGGCATGCCCGCGGATGAAGCCTGCTCGCGTCTGAGCTTCTTCTTCGGCGTCGGCAGCGATTTCTATACGGAAATCGCCAAGCTGCGCGCTGCGCGTCTGCTGTGGGCGGACATCGCACACGCGTGCGGCGCGCGTTCGCCCCGGGCGTGTGCACTGCGCATGCATTGCCAGACATCGGGCTGGTCGTTGACGGCACAGGAGCCGGAGAACAACATCGTTCGCGTGACGGCGCAAGCGATGGCCGCGGCGTTCGGCGGCACGCAGTCGCTGCACACGAATGCGTACGACGAGGCGCTTGCGCTGCCGTCCGCGGCGGCGGCGCGCCTCGCGCGCAATACGCAGCTGATTCTGCAGCATGAAACGGGACTGTGCGACACGGTCGATCCGTGGGCCGGTTCGTACATGATGGAGTCGCTGACGGACGGCATCGCGACGCGCGTGCGCGCCGAGCTGGCGGCCATCGACGCGCAGGGCGGCGTGATCGCCGCGATCGAGTCCGGCTGGGTGAAGCGGCGCTTGCTGCATGCCGCGGCCGAGACGCAGGCGCAGGTCGATTCCGGGCGCCGGACGGTGGTCGGCGTGAACCGTTTCGTCGCGAGCGACCCGACCGACGCGTTCATGGTGCGCGAGATGGACGGCCGCCATGTTCGGGCGGGGCAGACGCGGCGAATCGCAGCCGTCAAGGCGGCGCGCGATCCGGCGCGGGTGGCGACGGCGTTGCAGCGGCTGGCCGATGCGGCGCGCGACGGCGGCGGAAACCTGCTCGCATTGGCGATCGACTGCATGCGGGCACGTGCGACCGTCGGGGAGTGTACGCGCGCGCTGGAATCGGTATGGCCGCGGCATGCCGCGGCGGTGGAAGCGGACGGCGAGGGCGTCTACGGCGACCATCGGCGAGGCGACGCCGCATGGCGGGCGGCGAAGGGCCGCGTCGGGCGACTGGCGAAACGCGCGGGACGCCGGCCGCGCATCGTGATCGCCAAGCTTGGCCAGGACGGACACGACCGCGGTGCGGCGGTCGTCGCAGCCGCGCTGGAGGACGCCGGATTCGACGTCCTTCGCCTGCCGCTGTTTCAGCAGCCGGCCGCCGTGGCGGTAGCCGCACAGGCGCATGGCGCCGATATCGTGGGCGTTTCGTCGTTGTCGGGCGCCCACCTCGAGCTCGTCGAAGGGCTGCTCGACGAACTGGCGTTGCGTCGCGCCGAGATTCCGGTGGTGTTGGGAGGAATCTTTCCCGCTGCGGATGCGCGACATCTGAAGGCGAAGGGCATCACGGCGACTTTCGGGCCCGGCACACCGCTCGACGCGATCGCACAAGCGCTGTGCGCATGTATCGAGCAGGTTCGGTGTGCAGGTCCGGCGGACGGCGCGAGCTGATGCGGGTCGGGCCGCCGTTCGTGCGACAGTGGTCGCATCGCACGAACGCTCGGGTGGCGCCGTGTCATGCGATCACGGCGACGCCGTCTGCCGCCCGCACGCCCTCGCCGGCGTCGTGCACGAACGGCGGATTGATCTCGGATCTTACGAACCGGCCGCCGAGGTGAAGGGCCATCCGCAGCGATTCCCTCAGGCACGACGTTGAAGCTGGGTGAGAACCCTTCAGGGGCATGAGACACGCGCTAGAGGACGGTATCGTCGCTTTCCACCGCCGGCTACTGACGGCTTCCGGCCACCAGGCGACATTCGATCATCCCTTCGTTCGGACATGCAGACGTCGGCTCCTCGCTGCAAAGCGGACGAACTAGGAAAATTGGCTATGCAATCCAATTGGAGCAGCCCCCTGAAACGCCGGACACAGTCACCCACCTACGATAACGGGTAGGCATACGACTGTGGTTTTGACCAATACTGTTGTAAGACTTCTTCCACTTGCGCTCGAGGAACGCCTGCGCTTCCGCTCGATTGTTCGCGAACTCTGCGCGATTGCGCCATTTCGTGTCGAGCGAATAGGCGAGCGCGACCTTGGCGGCGTCGCGCGAATTCCAGCCGTCTTCCGCGAGACGGACTTTCTCGATGGCCGTCTCCAGCGTGAACGGCGGAAGCGGCGGGCGAACTGCTGCGGGTGAAGTCATTTCGGATCTCCTTGTGGGGTACGGCGCGTTGTTGGTGCTCGACGTGGAGCACCGCCCCGTCATCGTGCAACCCGAGAGGGCAAGGCCGCCCGAAGCAAGCGCGGCACCGGTGCTCAGTAAGAATTTTCGTCTTTGCATCATGGGTTCAGAACGGCTTGGTAGGCAGATACTTGCCATTGAGCGTGATGACGGCACGCTCGCCGCCTTCCGGGTCCGGAACCTTCTGGATATCGAGTTTGAAGTTGATCGCGCTGATGATGCCGTCGCCGAATTTCTCGTGAACCAGCGCCTTCAACGTCGAGCCGTACACCTGTACCATTTCGTAGAAGCGGTAGACGGTCGGATCGGTCGGCACGCCGCCCGGAATGCTGCCGCGCACGGGAATGGTTTGCAGCAGGCACACGGCGTCCGCGTCGAGCCCGAGGCGTTCGGCGACCAGCTTCGCCGCGTTCTCCGGCAGCGCATGCTGACCGAGCAGCGCGGCTGTCGTGTATGCGAGGCTCAGGCCCGTGCCTTCGTTGATGGCTTCAAACGTGAGGTTCTTGCGCACCTTCGCGTCGACGATCGTTTCCGTCAAAGCTTCGCGTGCGTTCGGTGTGACTTGCGATTGGGTCATGATGCTGCTCCTTGAGTAAATCAACCTGGTGAGATCGGCAGCCGGTGTGACGAGCCGGGAATCAGAGCGCAGCCGCGCACTCGGCGGGCGTCGCGGTGACATCGGGATGCGCGGCGAGCGGCACGAACTGGCGAGTCGCGGCATCGAGCGCGTCGATGGAGCCTGATTTGATGTCGTAGACCCATCCGTGCAAATTGAGGCGGCCTTGCGCGAGTCCCAGTGCAACGGAGGGATGGGTCTTCAGATTGTCGAGTTGCGCGATGACGTTCTCGCGCACCATCGAGTCGACGCGTTCGCGCTCGCTCGCATGTTCACGCGCCTCGTTGACGAGCTTCGCCGAGTCGGCGTAGCGCAGCCAGTTCGCGACCGCGGGCATATGGCCGAGGCACTTGCACGTCGCGACGGCCGTCATTGCGCCGCAGTCCGAGTGGCCGCATATCACCACATCCGTCACGCCGAGCGCGGCCACTGCATATTCGACGGTAGCCGAAACGCCGCCCGGCTCGGGACCGAACGAAGGCACGATGTTGCCGGCATTGCGGATCACGAACAGATCCCCCGGTTCGCGCTGCGTGACCAGTTCGGGAACCATGCGGCTATCGGAACAGGAAATGAACAGGGTGCGCGGCGTCTGGCTGGTCGCCAGCTTGCGGAACAACTCCCTGCGCGCGGGCATGACGTCCCGTTGAAACTTCAGAAAACCGTCGATGATCTCTTGCATGGTCAGCTCCATTCAGTCTGGCGTTCGTTGCCGCGTCGGTCAGTGCGATGCGTTGAACAGAGAATGGACCTGTTCCGTCATAGTGTCCAAGACGGGTTTGTGATGCTAACCATAGGCAATACCAATTGTTGTCGGGCACGAAGAAATTCGCCGTGCTGTTGCGTGGTATCCGTTACCTTCCGGCCGTCCCGGAACATGCTATTTCACGTGCGCCGCCGAGGCACTGCACGTTTCGCAGCCCACGCTGTCGCAGCAGATACTGCAACTGGAAGACAAGCGGCGCACTCAGCGGCTGGACCGTTCGGGGCGGAACGTGCAACTCACGGATGCCGGCGCGGCGTGGATGCGCTATGCGAAGCTCGCGCTACAGGATCTGGGTGCGGGCGTGCGGGCGATACATGACGTCGGCGAACTGAGCCGCGGCAATCTGCGCGTTGCCGTGACGCCGACCTTCACGGCGTATCTCGTGGGGCCCATGATCGATCGCTTTTATGGGCTGCATCCTGGCATCGTGATCGACATTCAGGAAATCACGCAGGATCAGATCGGAGCGCAGCCGGTTGATTACAGCCTCGACGGCCGTCGATGGTGTCGTGGCGCGAGGCATTCGCGGACATCTTCGCGATCGGCTATCGGTGAGTGGCGCCTGTTTAAGCGACGAGCAAATGATCGGGGGGGCCTCGCAGAATCTGACACCGAGTCGACCGCACCAATCCGGCGCCAGCCCACGGGACCTTTTGATGCTTTTCATGCTCTTGCGGCTGCCATCGAATCGCTAGCGATCGGTCGCGAGCACGGCCCGCGCCAGAAGGCGGGCGGTACCGTCGAGCGCGAACCCGAGTGAGCCGATGACGAGAATGACTGCCGTCAGTTCAGAATACGCGAGCCGGTCGCGCGTATCGAGGATCAGGTAGCCGAGGCCCGCGTTGACGCCGAGCATCTCGGCCGGCACGAGCACGATCCACAGGATGCCGATCGCGAGCCGGATGCCGTTGAGCAGCGGCCCCGCGATGGCGGGCAGCACGATATGCACCAGGAGCTCGCGGCGGGTGGCCGCGAGGCTTGCGCCGAGTTGCAGCCAGCGCAGGTCGATCTGCGTGACGCCGGCCGCCGTGCTCATCAGCACCGGCCACAACGCGGCGAACCCGAGCAGGAAGTAGATCGCGCGATCGCCGATGCCGAACGACATGACCGCGAGCGGCATCCACGACAGCGGCGACACCATGCGCAGAAACTGGAACGTCGGCGACAGCATTCGCTCGACCCATTGCACGCGGCCGATCAACAATCCGAGCGGGATGCCGGCCAGTAGCGCCGCACCGAGCCCGACGCCGATGCGTCGCAGGCTGACGAGCGCGTGTTCGACGAGATGATCGTCCGCGCACAGCGATCTCAGGCTGGCGAACGCGCTGTCCGGCGCGAACTGCCGGCCGAGCGAGCCGGGCTCGGTCAACACGTGGATCGCGGCCCACCAGACGGCGACCGTCGCCACGAGCCCGGCGACGCCGAGCCATCCCGCGGCAACGCGTGCCGGGTAGCGGGAGCCGCCGCTCCGGCGCGTGTCGGGTGCGGACGAGCGGCGGGAGGCGAGCGCGTCAGACAACGATGATCTCCTCGCGCTGGAACGCGCCCGATTGACCGAACGCGGTCAGGCCGCCGACTGCCTCGATGCTCTTGCGCACGAATCGATCGTCGACGAGATCGCGGGCCGCGAACGCCGGGTCGAGCGACGCGAGGAATGCGCTGTCGCCGTCGACCACCGTGCGCTTCAGACGCTGAACCAGCGCCTTGGTATAGCTCGGGAACGGATACGGCTGGAAGTCGATCCGCTTCGCGTGCCAGTCGGCATGGCGGATCGCACCGCTCGCCCGATAGGTGTCGGCCAGCGATGGCGACGGCACCAGCACGCGGTCGAGCGACGCGAGCGTATGCGGCGAATAGCGGTGCGCGCCGTCCTTCGACAGCAACTGCGCGGTGTCCTGCGGATGTGCGCGCGTCCACAGCTGTGCTTTCACGATCGCGTTGACGACCTTTTGCGACCACGCGGGGCGCTGCGCCAGATCGTTCTCGTGCATGAACACGACGCAGCACGCATGGTTTTTCCACACATCGCCGGTGAAGCGCAGGATCTTGCCGATCTTCATCAATTCAGCGGTCGCATTGAACGGCTCCGCGACGATATACCCGGCGATCTGGCGCGCGGCGAGCGCGGGCAGCATGTCCGACGGCGCCATCACGACCAGGTTGACCTCGTTCGCCGCGGGCGTGCCGCGCCGCTTGAGCACGGGCGTAAGCCCCTGCTGGCGCAGCATGTCCTGCAGCACGACGTTGTGAATCGAATACCAGAACGGAATCGCGACGGTCTTGCCGCCGAGATCGCGCAGCGAATCGATGTCGAGCCCGACCGTCAGCCCGGAGCCGTTCACGTGGTTCCACGCGACCACCTTCGCCGGCGCGCGGCTGCCGTAGCGCGCCCACAGCGTCATCGGCGACAGCAGGTGCACGACGTTGACCTGCCCGGACAGGAACGCTTCGACGAGTTGCGCCCAGCTGCGCAGCAGCTTCGGTTGCTCGACCGTCAGCCCTTCGGACGCGAAATAGCCGTTGTTGTGCGCAACGAGCAACGGCGCTGCGTCGGTAATCGGCAGATAGCCGATGCGAACCGGCGCATCCGGTTCGGCCGCGGCGTGCGCGTTCGCCATCGACAGCAACGGGGCGGCGCCCGTCGCGGTGAACAGGGCCGCGAGCTTCAGCCATTCGCGGCGCGACATCGGAATCTGGCACATGGATAGGGAGATCAGTTCAAGGGATGGAGTGCGGACGCATGCGGGCGTTTCATGCCGGCCTGCAACGCCTTCAGGATGTCGATGCGCATCGTGCCGAGTTCGCTCACGAACGCGTCGCGCAGATGCGGGAAATCGACGTGCCACGCGTCGATGAGGCGGCCTTGCGTGCCGAGCAGCACGATGCGATCGGCCACGAGCAGCGCCTCGTCGATATCGTGGGTCACGAGCACCGTCGCGCATCGCGTTGTCGATACGATGTTCACCAGCAACCGCTGCATCGCGGCGCGCGTGACTTCGTCGAGCGCCGAAAAGGGCTCGTCGAGCAGCAGCGCGTGCGGCTGACGCGCGAGTACGCGCGCCAGCGCCGCACGCTGCGCCATCCCGCCGGAGAGCTGGGCCGGACGCAGCGACGCGGCGGCTTCGAGCCCGACCGCGTGCAGCGCGGAGCGGACGCGTTCGCGTTGCTGATCGCGCGTGAGGCGCTCCTGATGTTCGAAGGCGAGCCCGAACGCGACGTTCCGCTCGGTCGACAGCCACGGCAGCAGGCACGGGTCCTGAAACGCGATCGCGATCCTCGGGTGCGGGCCCTGCAGCGTCGTACCGTCGATCGACACGGTGCCGGATTGCGGCCGCTCCAGGCCCGCCAGCGCCCGCAGGAGGCTCGACTTGCCGGTGCCGCTCGGGCCGATCAACGCGACGATTTCGCCGCGCTCGACCGACAGCGAGACATCGGCAAGGACGGTATGGCGCCGCTTGCCGTCGTAGCCCAGCGTCAGATGGCGCGCGTCCAGCAGCGGGGGCGTCATGCGGCGATGCTCCGCGCCTGCGCGGCGAGTTGCGCCTTCAACTGCACCACGCTCGGCGTGACGATCGGAATGAACGCCGCTTCGCGCCAGCGTCGCTCGAAGCCGAGCCCCGCATCGCGCAGATAGCCGCGGCCGCCGCTCGCCTCGAGTTCGAGGTTCACGGCGGTGGCCACGTGCGTCGCGAGCGCGATGCGCAGCTCGAACAGGCGGTTCGGGTGCAGGCGCAGGCTACCGTCGGCGAGGCCGGCCGACAGCTGCGCGCAGGCGGCGGCCAGTCCGGCCGCGCAGGATTCGACTTCGGGGCCGAGAATGCCGCGCGTCGTTTCCGCCGCGCGCCGCGCTTCGGCCAGCGCCCGCCGCGCGAGCCCGATCGACAGCCCGCACTGCAAGCCGAGGAACGCCGGTCGCACCGCGGGCAGGAAGGTTTGCGCGTCCGGATGGATCAGCCACGCGGCGTCGGTCGGGACGCCGTCGAGATGCAGCGCGGCGGTGTTGCTGCCGCGCAGCGCGATCAGGTCGAGATCGGAGCTGCGTGTCAGGCCCGGTGCGTCATCCGGGATCGCGACGATCGCGGACGGCCGGCCATCGCCGAACGCGACGGCAGCCGCCACCACGAACCGTTCCGCGCGCAGGTTCGTCACCCACGCCATCCGGCCGGTCAACCGCCAATCGTCGGCGCTTTCCGCGTGCGGCGTCGCGTCGATCTGAAGCGACTCGATGCCGGACAGGTATTTCATCGCGTTCGACAGGCCGCTGGCGCCGGCGCAACGGCCATCGAGCAGCGCCGGCAGCCAGCGTTCGCGCAGCGCGGTATTCGGGCTTTGCAGCAGATATTCGATGAAACTGCGCTGGCCCCACAGCACGAAGGCGGCGGTCAGCGAATGCTCGGCGACCGCGGCGATGCCGGCAATGGCGTCCGTGGTGGTGCCGCCCGCGCCGCCGAGGCTTGCGGGCACACCGGTCCGGAACAGGCCGGCGGTCGCGAGACGCGGCACGACGTCCGCTTTCAGCGCGGCGCTCGTGTCGAGCTGCGTGGCGTTCGCGTCGAGCCAGTCGACCAGCGACGCGTCGAGGGCGGGTGCCTTCAGGCGGCCTGTGTCCGGGGTTCCCATCGGTATGCCGCCAGTTCGGGGTTGAGTTCGTTGCGCGACAGATTGTTCGCGAAGTTGCACAGCGTCGCGAGGCTCACGCCCAGCACCACTTCGAGTGCGTTCGCTTGGGTGAAGCCGGCGGCCAGGAACGCGTCGAGCGCGTCGTCGGTCACGCCGCCGCGCGTCGCGATCACGGCGCGCGTGAAGGCGGCCACCGCGTCGAGCCGCCGATCGGCAACCGGTTCGCCGCCGCGCAGCGCGTCGACGTCTGCGCGGTCGACATGCGCCTTTTTCAGCGCGGCGGCGGTGTGTCCGGCCACGCAGAATGCACAGCCGTGGACGGCGGCCGCGGTGATCTGCACGGCTTCGCGCTCGGCGAACGTGAGGCCCGCGCGGCCGTTGATCTCCGCGACGGTCAGATAGGTTTCGAGGGCGACCGGCGCATTCGCGAGCGAGCGTACGAGATTCGGCAGGAAGCCGTTCGCGCGCTGCGATTTTTCCAGGAAGGGCTGGCTCGCCGCGGGGGCGGTTTCGACGGTAGGCAAGGGCAGGCGGCTCACAGGATTCTCCGGAAGGGCAGTGCGATCATTGTCGAGGCGCCGCTGCCGCCGGACAATGCGCGAACATCCGCGATTCCTGTGCGTTCGTCCCACGACGTGCGTTTCGACGTCGCGCCGGCCAGCCGGTTAGTGCAGGCGGGCGGCCGATTGCGACGCGTCGTCGCGGTCGCGGCGCCACGCGCCGGGTTGCATGCCCATCGTGCGCTTGAACGCATGCGCAAAGGCCGATTCCGACTGATAGCCGACCAGTTCGCCCGCCCGCGAAATCGGCAGGCCTTGCCGCAACAGGTCCGCCGCGAGCCGCATCCGGACCATCGTGACGAACTGCATCGGCGGATGGCCTGACGCTTCGCTGAAGTGTTTGCAGAACGCGGTGCGCGACATGTTCGCGAATGCGGCCATCGAATCGGTGGTCCACGCGTCGGCGGGCGCGTCGATGATCGCGGCAACCAGCGTGCCGAACCCGGTCCGCTGCATCAGCGACGCGAGCCCGCTGGCGACGGTATCGTGCCCCGCGGCGTCCCGCACCGCATAGAACAGCAGCAGTTCGACCAGCTTGTCGATCAGCGGGGACGGCGCATCGACGCCATGACGCCCTTCGGCGCGAATCAGGTCGAATAGCCCATGGATGCCGCGATAGGCGTCGTCGCCGCGCCGCACGATCAGGTACTCGGGAAAGAGCGACACGATCGCGCGCGACACGGTGGAGTGGAATTCGATGAAACCGCACGCGAGGCCGACGCTACCGTCGACCGACGAGTCGAGCGGTTGCATCGACCCGCGTGGCTCGAGCGGGTGGCCGCCGGCGACCGCGCAGGTCTGCGGGCGAACCGGGCTCGGCGACAACCCGTGCGGCACGTCGCGCAGCAGAAAGACGGCTTCACCTTCGGCGACCGGGATGCTGTCGCGCCCGTCCGCGAAGTGAAGCCACGCCGATCCATGCAGGATAACGTGGAAGCTCGCTTTCGCGCGGCCGGCGGTGGACGCCTGCCAGTCGCCGCAATACTGGCCGACATGAAAAAGCTGGCTTTTCGGCTCCAGGCTGCACAGCAGCCAATGGACGACCTTGTCTGTTTGCGCGGACATTCCGATGCTGGAGGATGGGTGAGGCGCCCATGCTACGGGCTGTGCCACGCCGCTCAAACCAACGATTCGTGAAATGCATTTTCCCGCCAGGACCACACCGGTGTCGAACTGAAGGACGTCTGGTAGACGGAATATCCCATTACTGAATGATGTCGCGCCGCGAACGCACACGAAGCAGTAGTCGTTCAGCGATCCACGTCGTTTTCACGATAGGGTGCTGCTCGCGCGACATCGCCCTGATAGAACGCCGCGAATCGTTCCAACGGCCGCCGGGCGGCTTCGCTGTCGGAGCCTTCCCTCAGTACCGCACTCGAAAAGCCCATGCGTTCCATCTGCTGTAATTGATCGACGAGAACCTCACCAGTGGCCCGCAAGTCGCCCTTGAAGCCGAGTCATCGGCGCAGGTAATAGGCCTGGCGGCCTGGCTATACGAGCGTCCGTCAGTAAACGACGGGAAATGCAAATCGACGCGCGTCGCGGTCGCGATCTCGAGCGCGTACGTCGGACCTAGTGATTTCGATCATCGAAAGGTTACGCTTGCGAAGCGGACCATACATTGCAGCGGGCATGAATCGGATGCAGGCCTCACCGGAAGCCTTGCACGACCGCGGCGCGATGCATCCACTTCAACGTACTCGTTGCGTTGGCAAAGGGCGATGCAGAAGCCGCGAGTGCGGCGTTGAAGGCGGATATCCTGGATGCTGCGTCCTGGTACAAGAAGCAGATTTTGGACGCCACGTGATAACTCTTTTTATCCTGGATAACTTAGTGGATCGATGTGATGAAGCTTGAACAGTACCAAGCCGCTGTTTTGACATTTCTCTTTGACAGACTACCGATTGGTAACGATGTCGATTCGCTGGAGTTCTCTTTATCCGGTGAGTTTTCTGGAAAGTACCGTGTGGCTCATTCGTCCATTGAGTCGTCCGATCGGACGACGCGAGTGATCTTCACATTGCCGAGTTATTCTCGTAGTGTCTTTATCGCCCTGACTCGGACGAGGCTAAACGACACTGCGCGGATCTTGGCGAATCTGGAGGACTACGAGCGAGAGACATCCTTAGAGGCCAGTTCAAAAAGACCCTCGAGGGGCTGTTAACTTCGCCGGCGACCTGTTAACCTCAAGCATCTGAGCAACGGGATCATGAGGAATGCAAGCGCCGATCGTTGATGACGAATTGTGGAT